>JBIIAA010000127.1:0-4840 GCA_044240165.1 Candidatus Nanopelagicales bacterium | reverse complement strand
GTCCGGCTCGTAGCTTCGATGATCGCCCTCAGCGTTCAAGCGCTCCACGTGATGATCGTCCGGCTCGTAGTTATGACGATCGTCCTCAGCGTTCGAGTGCACCGCGTAGTTTTGATGATCGTGCGCCTCGTCGTGATGATCGTCCGGCTCGTAGTTATGACGATCGCCCTCAGCGTTCAAGCGCTCCACGTAGTTATGACGATCGCCCACAGCGTTCAAGTGCTCCACGTAGCTATGACGATCGTCCTCAGCGTTCGAGTGCGCCGCGTAGTTTTGATGATCGTGCGCCTCGTCGTGATGATCGTCCGGCTCGTAGTTATGACGATCGTCCTCAGCGTTCGAGCGCGCCTCGTAGTTTTGATGACCGCGCCCCGCGCAGCACTGACCGTCCAGCTCGCACGTATGACGGAACTCAGCGCACAGGTGCTACATCAGGACGCCCAAGCGTTCCGCGCAACGCAACCGATCGTCCAAAGCGTGCAGACAAGCCACGCCATGGCTCAACTGGTCGCGGTGCAGCTGCCGGTGGCCGCTCGGCTAAGTCGGCAGCAGGCAAGCGCAGTTCTGCTCCAGGTGGGGCAGAAAGTCGTTACTCAAACTAGGCTCAGATCTGCGTGCTTTTAGCTCGCTGAAGCACGGGAGCCTCGATGATCAACTGGGTTGTACCTGAACAAGTATCAGGTCTGGCACTGTGGCCGCTTGCGGTCGTCATCTTGGTTCTCGTTGCTCTGAATGTCATTAACAACCGTGTTGCTCCACAAACACACTATTTATTGTGGGCCTTTAGCTTCGCTGTTGTTTTCCTTGCTATCGGTCTACTAGATGGCTGTAGTTGGACTGACATGGGCTTGGGCCGGGGCTATTACGTCCCGGGCCTGATTTGGGGTGGGATCTGCATCGGCGCCATTGCGCTGGTGTATTTCGTAGGCTCGCTTATTAAGCACACACGAGCGGCCTTTCATGATGAGCGGATGGGCGAGCTCAGCGCCCGAGGCGTGTTATTTCAATCGTTGATTGAGGTGCCGCTCGGAACTGTGCTTTTGGAGGAAATTGCCTTCCGCTCAGTGCTCTTCGCGATGCTGGCTAGGCGTTTTGGCCTCACCTGGGCGATTGTCATCTCCTGCCTAATCTTTGGGCTTTGGCATGTTTTACCTTCGATTGGCACCCATGAGCAGAATCCAGCTTTGGGTTCAGTTGTGGGGCAAGGTCGCCGAGGAAATATCCTGGCGGTGCTCTTGAGCGTGGTCACCACAGGTCTCTCGGGGGCGATTTTCATTGGATTACGCCTGGTCTCAGGCAGCATTTTGGCCCCGATGGGCTTCCATTGGGGGACCAACGGGTTGGGCTATGCGTTCAGCTGGGTCCTCATCAGAATCCGAGATAAAGGGCAAAAATCGGCACCTAAATGACAACGGTGGTATTTGCCTTTACGATAGGCACACTGTTGATCGCATGAAAGGATTTAGGCATGGATGCTGCACGTGCGAGCTTTGACCCAGAGGTCAGCGCACTGTCTGATCGCGATTGCCAGATTCTGGAATTCGAGCGTCAGTGGTGGAAGTACGCAGGTGCCAAGGAACAAGCTATTCGCGACCTCTTCGATATGAGCGCAACGCGGTATTACCAAATTCTTAATGGCTTGATTGATCAGCCAGCAGCCATGCAACTTGATCCGATGCTCGTCAAGCGTTTGCGGCGCATGCGCTCCTCACGCCAGAAGGCTCGTTCAGCTCGTCGTTTAGGCGTTGAGCTCGAGTCTCGCTAGTTCGATGATTGCAGTGCGAGCATTACGTGGAGTGACAGCGGGTTCGGTGACCGTTGGAGTGTTAGCAGGATTCCTTATTTTCGCTCCCAGTTCTCAAGCTGCCAGTCCGCCAATTGTGGTGTGGGCAGACCAAATTCGAGCTGATGTTCTCAATGCTCAATTCCCGCAGGGTTTTCGCGACTCAAAGCTGAAAATCGTGGTGAAAGATAGTTTGGCTGCAATTAAAGAAGAATTAGCAACAGTAAAAACAGCCGATGCCCCCGATGTGATCGCGGCAGAACATGATTCAACGGGTGAGTTAGTCGATGCCAAACTTGTACGCAGCATCACCTTGGGGAAAGAACGCGTACCGCTGTTTCCAAAAAATGTACTCGACGGATTCCGTTATAACTCAAGGATTTATGGCGTTCCGGTGCAATTTGAAAATCTTGCGATGGTCACCAATGTAAGTTTGGTTGCCAAGCAACCGGCTAACTTTAAACGCGTCGTAACAGTTGCTTCGAAGTTAGTGAAAAGTGGAAAAGCCGTAGCCGGAGTGGCTGTTGGTCAAAGCGATAATGGCAACGCCTACAACATGTATCCATTCTTTAGTGGCCTTGGGGGCTACGCCTTTGGTCTTGATGCGAAGGGAAACATCAACACCAGCGATGTGGGTATTGCAAGTGCAGCTCTTGTCGCAAATTCCGCTCAAATTAAGAACTGGAATGCCACAAAAGTCATTGATTCATCCTTGACCACTCAAGCAGCCAAAGACGCGTTTATCGCTGGTAAAGCTCCATTTTGGATTACTGGGCCCTGGGATCTCAACGCGATCGTTGCCTTGCCCTTTGGCTATCGAATCACCTCAGTTCCCGGAATGGTGAATGGAAAGTCAACATCACCACTTTTGGGCATGAAGGGGTTCATGGTCACGATTTATGCCCAAGCCCACCAGATGAAGAAAGCCGCAGACGCCTTTGTCATTGAAGGGCTGAGCCGGGCCGGGGTACAGGCGGCCTTTGCAAATGCTGCTCGCCGGATGCCGGCAAATATCAAGGCCGGTTCGGGTATCTCCGATGCTCGCCTTAAGGCTTTCGGGGCGGCTGGGGCCGCCGGCGTAGCGATTCCAAACGTGCCAGCAATGCAAAATGTATGGGGGCCACTGGGCAATGCCTGGGCACTCAGCACCAAGGGATCAGGGGCCACCGCTCCTGTTTCAGCCTTCACTGATGCCCAAACCAAGGTCATTTCCGCCATATCTACCCGGGGCTAATACAGGCTTTGTGCCTCTTCGCCTCTGGCGAAACCGGAAATTTCCATTTGCACTCTCTTGGTGCGAGTGCTAAAAATGGGTTAGCACTCGACACCTGAGAGTGACAACTTCCGTTCGAACGTTCCTGGAGGAACAGCCCAATGGCAAAAATCATCGCATTTGATGAAGAGGCTCGTCGTTCGCTTGAGCGCGGCATGAATGTGCTCGCAGACGCAGTCAAGGTAACTCTCGGCCCCAAAGGCCGTAACGTGGTCTTGGAGAAGAAGTGGGGCGCACCCACCATCACCAACGACGGCGTTTCAATCGCTAAGGAAATCGATCTTGAAGATCCTTACGAGAAAATCGGCGCTGAACTCGTCAAGGAAGTCGCTAAGAAGACTGACGACGTAGCTGGCGACGGCACCACCACGGCAACCGTGTTGGCACAGGCACTCGTGCGCGAAGGCCTTCGCAACGTTGCTGCTGGCTCAAACCCAATGGGCTTGAAGCGCGGTATTGAGAAGACCGTCAGCGTTATCTGCGACGAACTTCTTGACATGGCCAAGGATGTCGAGACCAAGGAGCAAATTGCTTCAACGGCCGCGATCTCCGCTGGTGGCGATTCAGAAGTTGGCAACCTGATTGCAGAAGCAATGGACAAGGTTGGCAAGGAAGGCGTCATCACTGTTGAAGAAAGCAACACTTTCGGTCTTGAGCTTGAGCTCACAGAAGGTATGCGCTTCGACAAGGGTTACATCTCCGCTTACTTCATGACTGACCCAGAGCGCATGGAAGCTGAGCTTGAGGATCCATACATCTTGCTCACCACCCAGAAGATTTCTCAGGTTAAGGATCTCTTGCCACTGCTTGAAAAGGTTATGCAGTCCGGCAAGCCACTCGTGATCATCGCTGAAGACATTGATGGCGAAGCGCTATCAACTCTCGTGGTGAACAAGATCCGTGGCACCTTCCGCTCGGTCGCAGTTAAAGCTCCGGGCTTTGGCGATCGCCGCAAGGCAATGCTTCAAGACATCGCAATCCTTACTGGTGGCCAGGTCATCAGCGAAGAAGTCGGCTTGAAGCTCGAAACTGCAGGGCTAGAACTTCTTGGCCGCGCTCGCAAGGTGCAGGTCAGTAAGGACGAAACCACCATCGTTGAAGGTTCCGGAGATGTTGACCAGATCAATGGTCGCGTGAACCAGATCCGTGCAGAGATCGAAAATTCAGACTCAGATTACGACCGCGAGAAGCTGCAAGAACGTTTGGCGAAGTTGGCCGGCGGCGTTGCAGTCATCAAGGTTGGCGCAGCAACTGAAGTTGAACTCAAAGAGCGCAAGCACCGCATCGAAGACGCAGTGCGTAACGCTAAGGCAGCAGTCGAAGAGGGCATCGTCCCTGGCGGCGGCGTCGCTTTGATTCAGGCGATGGCATCTGCCTCGGCAAAGATTGATGCGCTTGGTCTGGTCCATGAAGAACTCGTTGGCTCGAACATCGTTCGCGTTGCCGTGAGTGCACCGTTGAAGCAGATCGCTGAAAACGCTGGTCTTGAAGGCGGCGTTGTCGCTGAAAAGGTTCGCGAACTTCAGGCAGGTTGGGGCCTCAACGCTGCTACTGGCGAATACGTCGACATGATCGCTGCCGGCATCATCGACCCGGCAAAGGTGACGCGTTCTGCACTTCAGAACGCAGCGTCAATCGCAGCACTGTTCCTCACCACCGAAGTAGTCGTTGCAGAGAAGCCAGAAAAGGCTGGTCCGGCAATGCAAGGCGGCGGAGACATGGGCGGCATGGACTTCTAGTCCAACCAAGTATTACGAAGGGCGGTTTCCCCAGTGGGGAAACCG
>JBIIAA010000005.1:0-45328 GCA_044240165.1 Candidatus Nanopelagicales bacterium | reverse complement strand
AGGTAACGCCGCGAATGCGTCAACCCAAACAGAAGCAGCAAAAGAATTACGCACCCTAAAGGCCACTGTCTCTGCCCTAAAAGAGAACAAGCCGCAAGGTCGAGGTGCTTTATTCTTAAGTTCATCAGCCGGCGGCGTCTATGCCGGATCACAAGGCGCACCGTTCACTGAGCTTTCAGAAGTTCACCCGCTGAGCCCCTACGGTGATCTCAAACTTGCGCAAGAGCAAGCAGCAGCGCAGGAACTCGCTGGCATCTGCCCCGTAATTATCGGGCGAATTTCTAATCTTTACGGAACCGGGCAAAATCTAGAAAAACTTCAAGGGCTTATTTCACGACTTGCTTTGTCTGCCATCACTAAACAACAAGTCAACATGTTTGTGTCGCTCGATACTATTCGTGATTACATCTATGCCGATGATGCGGCAGCAGTGATTCGCTACTCACTGGAACGTGCAGTACAGAATGGAACGAATTCAGCAGACATTCAGATCATCGCTTCGGGACATCCGGTTTCACTTGGTTATCTCATCCACCTCATGCAAGATATTTCACGCACAAAGATTCCGGTGGCGTACGGCTCACATGCAAGTTCCTCGTCGCAGTCTCGCGACTTACGGCTCAGACCAAGCAATGAAACGCAAACTCATCACTTCATTCAAACACCGCTTGCTGTGGGAGCAAAGAAAGTTTACTTAGATATTCTGGAACGCTTCCAGCAAGCAAAGTAAGCAAGCGAGTGAGAGAGTTGAATTACTGCGCTTGATTAATAACAGCTAACTCAGCAGGGGTTTTCCCAGCAAACTTTGGAAACCTCTGTAGCAGCGAACGCATTGAATCAAGTCCGATGACGTTGCTGTAATCATCGAGCAAAATGATTGGCTTATCTAGCACCGAAGCCGGCATCGCGGCCAACACGTCGTACATATCTGACCAGGCTGGCGTATTGGTGAGCCATTCACGGCGGAGCCAATCAACCAATGGCTGCGCCTGAGTGTCTTGACCAGCGAGGCCAGCAAGTAGGCGGGTGCAGGCATACACCTGTTGCGCACTAGAAGTTTGAGATGCCAGAAGGGCTGAAGGCACCTTTGCCCCATTTGGCAAGTACACACATCCAACTGGGCTTGTCGCGATCGATTGGGTTGGAGAGTTACGCACATCTGCAGGCCACCAGTAACTCAACACGTTGCTGGATGGATTTGCTGGCGACCACTGCTCAGGCCGAGTTGCCGCAACTGCCTTTGGGATGAGCCCGTCAACTACAAGCAGGAAGAACACGCTCACAAGAGCGGCCCAACGCAACGGAGTCATCGAAAGCAGCGAAGAAGTGTCAATTAATAACAACGCAATCGGAGTACACACAGCAGTAACCACAATGGCCGCTATGAAAGTGAATTTCATCGCTCCGTAATGCGGACCACCACCGGTAGCCCAAGCATCAAGCACTGTGATGAGGAGCGCCATCCCTGCCAAAGCGATGATCGGCAAGAAGCGCACATACAGTGCAGCGGTTTGTCCGCCTGGCTGTCGACTTAAGAAAATTGCTGCGCCAAGGACTGCTGCAACCGCAAGGATCGCCAGAATCGGCCCGGTCTGATCCGTGCCACCCGATGCTGAGAAGAGCGTTGAATCTGCCAGCCCTGAAAACACAGATGCTGCGATAGCTCCGGCCCCGCCAAAGGCACCACTAATCGAGGTACCCGAGGCAACGGGTGCGCTGCCCTGAATGACGTATGAAACTGAACTCCACAGTGGCTGCCAAGTGCACACCGCAACGAACAACCACAATCCGAGTCCAACGTAATCGCGGGTTTCAGGAGAGCGAGCTCGACGAAGCAGGTGGACAAGAGATCCCACGAGTAACACCCCTGCGAGTGCATTCAGAGGGAACCAGACGGTCATCGCCACGATCATCACCAGTGTGGTGAGTAAACGAGCGCGAGCCATAGGAACCTTGCTCATGAATGTTGCAGCCCAAAGCACTGCCATCAACACCACAAATTGGAAGGTGAGATGGCCGTAACCAGTCGCGACTAAATTCGCTGCCGCAACAACGAGGGCTGCCACCCAGATGAAAGGCGCTGGGATCCGAAGCCGCGCACCGGTTTTTTGCGCAGTGAGCCGTGCTTGCGCAAGTGGAGCAAGCGCGAGCGGAGCCAAAATCACCATGAAGAACTGGCCGAACACCACCGTGTTCGCAGCAACAGCAACCTGGTTGTATCCGCCAAAGAATGCGCGCGAGATAGCGCCCATAACTGTGCCAACAAAAACCATGACCATCGCAAGAGGGCCACCCATAGGTACCGCTTGCCAGATTGGGTCACCGCTGGCGAATTGCGAAGTGAAGTCCAACCACTTGGCGTTGTCTTCGGCTTCGTTATGCCCCATTAGGAAACTCACTGGGTGCATGAATGCAGCGTCTTTAGTCCAAAAAGTTGTCACGATGAAGAAAAAGAGAAGCAGCAAAGCGAACGGCAGAAGAATTGCGATCGCTTGATATTTGAATTCCCAAGTTTCTGATGGCTTGCGCCGCAAGAAGGCGACGATTGCCGGCCCCACGAAACCGAGCAACAACAAGATCTGAAGTTCTGAACGATTCCAGTCATGGGAGAGCGCAACACCAAGATTCATGACTGCACCGGCGAGGGTGATACCCATGACTGTGGCGATAACCCACCAAGCCACGCTTCGGCTCCAGAACAGGGCGAGCCCTGCTAATGCCAGATAGGCAATTAGGAAGACGAAGTCCACGGGTGAATCCTCTCTCAGGTATTGCGCTGTCGAGGATTCTTCCCCTTCAAGAAGCCCATTTAAGCACTCCGAGCCCGTCAGCCTTGGAAGGGCGGCATTGTGGCCTCGCCCTCTGATGAGATGCCTTCGCGCTTAAACACCGGAGCCACAGTTCGCCAAATGATCTTCAGATCAAGGGAAAGCGAGCAATGGTCGACGTACCAAACATCAAGTTCGAATCTTTCTTCCCAATTCAGGGCGTTTCGGCCATTTACTTGGGCCCAGCCGGTAACTCCTGGGCGGACCTCATGACGGCGGGCTTGGGTGGGTGAATACAGCGGCAAATACTCGACCAGCAAGGGCCGCGGCCCCACCAAACTCATCTGCCCGCGCAGCACGTTCCAGAGTTCTGGTAGTTCATCAAGGCTCGAAGATCGCAGTTTGCGGCCAAATGGCGTCAAGCGTTCTGCATCAGAAAGTGGAGCAGCGGGATCATCCACTCTCATGGTTCGAAACTTCATCAAGGTAAACATGCGCCCATGAAGTCCTGGACGCACCTGTTTAAACGCTGCAGGACTTCCCAATTTGCGACGAACAAGAATCCAGACGATGAGAAAGACCGGTGAAAGAATAATTAAGCCAAGTAACGAGAGCACGACATCTAACACTCGCTTGAAGAACCCGGAATACATATGTGTCACGACTTCAAGCATTGAATAACGAGTGCAGCGATACGCTCAATGTCAGAGGTAACAAGCCCTGTCCCCGATGGCAGACACAAACCATCCAAGAAGATCGAATCTGCAACTCCAGATAAGAAAGTTGGGTTGGAGCGGAACACCGGCTGCTGATGCATCGGCTTCCATACTGGCCGGGATTCGATGTTGTGTGTTTCCAAGAATTCACGAATAAGTGTTGGTGCACTTGGATAAATCGATGGATCAAAGCGCGCAACCGATAGCCAAGCATTCGAGCGACCCCACGAAGGATCCGACTGAATCTCGACTCCAGGAAGTGAAGCAAAGCACGAGCGATACAACTCTCGCGTAGCCCGACGCGCATCAACCTCGCTTGGCACCCGTCGCAACTGAGAGCGTCCAAGTGCAGCTAACACATTACTGAGCCGATAGTTGTAACCGATTTCCTCGTGTTCATACCAAGGAAAATCTTCGCGTGATTGAGTTGACCAATAACGCACCTTGGCAGCGAACTCACTGTCGTCTGTGACCAACATTCCGCCACCTGTTGTGGTGATGAGCTTGTTGCCGTTAAACGACAACACCCCAGCTCGACCAAAGGTGCCAAGCATCGTGTCGCCATAACTTGCGCCCAAGCCTTCAGCTGCATCTTCAAGGATCGGCAGATCCAATGCAGCACACACCCGTACGAGCTCGGAATAGTTGCAAGGCGTTCCGTAAAGATCCACGGGGATGACAGCAGATACGCGATGCCCAGCGGCACGCAGCGACTTAGTGGCAGCAGTAACAAGTGCAGGATCAAGATTCCAGGACTCAGGTTCAACATCGATGAAAACGGGTATCGCGCCCACATAGGTCACCGCAAAGGCTGTAGCACCGAAGGTCAGTGTGGGAACGAGCACGTAATCGCTCGGCTGCACACCGAGGTATTTCAGGCCAAGGTGAAGAGTCGCAGTGCCAGAGGAGAGGGCAACAGCGTGCTGAACTCCTAAGAATGCGGCCATATCGGCTTCAAATCCGGCAAGTTCTGGTCCAACCGGAGCCAGCCATCCTGACTCCATCGCGGCAACAACGCTGGCGATGTCTTCGGGGAGCGCCCGAGGTGCCGACAAAAACAGGCGCTCGGGCGAATTGGTCATGACCCCAGCATATTCAGGAGCAAGGGGATTCCCGGGCAGGCTGATCGCCTGCACTCATTAGTCTGTTCCCATGCCAAAGGTGCTGTTCGGAGTGACAATCCCTCTCACAGCCAACGCATTCTTACGTGATCAGCTCACCGAGCTAGCTAAGCAAGGCTGGGAAGTCCACCTTGTTACCTCGCCCGGCGAGGGATTCGACCGCCTCAAGGAACTTGAAGGCGTTCACCTGCATTTGATCGCAATGAAACGAGCACCATCTTTATTTTCCGACTTCAAGAGTCTTATTGAGTGGATGCGGCTGATCAAGGAGATCAAGCCTGATTTGGTGGTGGCCAGTACCCCCAAAGCAGGGCTACTTGGAATGATCGCTGCTCGCATGCGCAAGACACCCACTCGGCTGTATCACGTTCGAGGGCTCAGAGCAGAAGGACTTAACGGCGTCGTTGCCAAGATCAGCCTACTTTCAGAGAAGTTCGCAGCAGCGGCGGCCACACACGTGTTGTGCGACAGTAAATCTCTGCTCAAGAAAATGCATGACCTCGGATTAGTGAAGGCAAACAAGGGCACAGTTCTAGGAGCTGGCAGTTGTTGTGGCGTTGATATTGAACGCTTTAGGCCACCGACGAACGACGAGCGCACCAGCAGCCGAGCAAGTTTGGGACTGTCAGAAGACGACATCGTTATTGGGTTTGTTGGTCGACTAGCCGTAGACAAAGGGATCAAAGAGTTAGCGGAAGCCGCAGGACAAGCATACGAGCTCAACCAAAATGTGAAACTCGTACTTGTAGGGGCCGTTGAATTTGAAGATGCTGGTGCTCTCAGGGAAACTCTCGAAGAATTACGCGATGCTCCTTGGGCCACGCTCACTGGGCCGGTGACTGATACACGATCTACTTATTGGGCCTTTGACTTCTTTTGCTCGCCTAGTTACCGGGAAGGCTTTCCGATCGCCATCTTGGAAGCCCAAGCTAGCGGACTGGCAGTGATCACCACGAAAGCCACTGGCTGCTTGGACTCAATCGAGCCGGATATCACTGGCCTTCTCGTCAACGCTCAAGATTCTTCAAGTTTGCAAAGTGAGATCCAGGAACTCGAAGACAATCAATCGAAAAGAAAAGCCATGGGAGCCGCAGCCCGCGAGCGTGCGAAGAGTGAATTCAATATGCCCATGGTTCAGGCGCGCTTTATCGATTATCTTGACGAAATAGCACTAGCCTCGACATCAGTATGAATACCAACGATCAGACTACAAATCAGCCAAAGATGGTGATCATTGGTGCGGGTGGACACGCGGTCAGCGTCGCTGAAACTGTCGTGGCTGCAGGCTACGAACTCATCGCCTTTGTCAGTGACGATTCACACGGGCTAGAAGTTCTTGGACGACCAGTCTTAGAACAGATTCCGGAAAATCACATCGCTGGTGGTGGCTTCCTTGCCATCGCAATCGGAGATAACTCAGTTCGCGAACGTATGTGGCATGAATTGCGCACATCTATAGATACAGATCGGTTTCCCACTCTTATTCACCCATCAGCCTCAATTTCACAATTTGCAGTAATCGGGGCGGGCACTGTTGTGCTGCAAGGAGCCATCGTCGGCAGTGCCGCCAACGTGGGTACCGGCTGCCTACTCAACAGCGGTTCGATCACTGAGCACGAATGCCAGGTGGGCGACTTCGCTTCGCTCGGCCCGAACGCAACGTTAGGCGGCCGAGTCACCATTGGCCAACGATCAGCCATCTCGATCGGCGCAACAGTGAAGCACGGAGTGAGCATCGGTGCTGACACCGTCGTAGGAGCGCAGAGTTATGTGTATTCAGATCTAGATGCAGAAATCGTCGCCTTTGGAATTCCTGCTCGAACTCAGCGAAGCCGCCAGCCCACTGACTCGTATTTGAGTTGAGAAGGTTTCACACCCGATCACCCTAGAATCCAGATGACAACAAACGACGGGAATAGCACTGTGGTGTTCGGCAATTGGGGCAGAAGACGCTTCATCCAAGCAATGTGGGATGGGCTCTCTTGGTTGATCGCAATGCCGATTGCTGCAACGCTTCGCTACGACTTCGCGCCGTCAGGTCAGGTAATTGTCATGAGCCTGCTTATTGGCCTTGGCTGTGCACTTCTTCACATTGCTACTGGGTCTCTCTTTCACCTCTACCGAGGACGTTACATCGTTGGATCCTTCGATGAAGTTTTCGGTGTCGGTCTCACAACGCTCTTCACCGGGATAATCGGAACGATCTTTGTCATCCTTCTTCCTCAAACTGAATTTCCGCGATCAACAGTCATCATCGCAACTGGCTTAGCCGGCGCTTCAATGCTTGGTGCCAGATTTGCTTGGCGTCGCAAGCGGCAACTCGGTGCATTAAGCCGAACTGGTTCCAGGACGTTGATTTATGGTGCTGGTGATGCTGGCTCGCAGGTTGCCAATTTGCTGCTCACAGACAACACAGGCGAATTTCAGCCTATTGGTTTCATTGACGACGATCCAACGAAACAGCATCTTCGTCGTGTGGGACTCAAAGTTCTAGGTAATCAGGATTCACTTGAGAGTCTCATTCGCGAGTACGAGATTGACACTCTCCTCGTTGCTATTGCAGGGATTACTGCTTCACGGTTATTGGAATTTGACCGGCGATGCAAAGCGCTTGACGTCAAGATGCAAATTATCCCGACTGCCTCAGAAATAGCCGGGGGCGCGGTCAAACTTGGCGATATTTCAGATGTCACTGAAGAAGACCTCATGGGTCGTCGACCTATCCACACAGATGAAGATCAGATCCGTAACTTCATCAACGGAAAACGCGTGCTCATAACCGGAGCGGGAGGATCTATTGGCTCTGAGTTAGCGCGGCAAGTTTCTCGATATAACCCATCTCAACTCTTTCTGCTGGATCGAGATGAATCAGCGCTTCATGCAGTCCAACTCACACTCGATGGCAGCGGCACTTTAGCTTCAGATGCAATAATTCTCGCGGACCTTCGCGACCCGCAAACTATTGAAGATTCCTTCGCGCTAGCAGCCCCTGACATCGTTTTCCATGCCGCAGCATTAAAACACTTGCCGCTTCTCGAAAGATTTCCAAATGAGGCTTACAAAACAAATGTTATCGGTACACGAAATGTCCTCACCGCAGCTGTCAATTCCGGTGTGACAACATTCGTAAACATCTCTACTGACAAAGCAGCGGAACCAATAAGCATCTTGGGATATAGCAAGCTGCTCACCGAGCGAATGACTTCAGGAATTCTCGAGTCACCAACAAACAAATACTTATCTGTGCGGTTCGGCAATGTCCTGGGTTCCCGCGGCTCAGTGATTGACACTTTTCGATACCAAATAGCAAACGGTGGTCCAGTTACGGTCACTGATGAAAACGTTACCCGCTACTTTATGACAATTCGCGAAGCCGTCCATCTTGTTTTGCAGGCAAGTGTCATCGGATCTCATGCGGAAACGCTCATTCTTGACATGGGGACGCCAGTACGAATTTCTGACATTGCGAATTACATGATTCAACGCTCCGGTAGGAACATTACAATTGACTACACCGGTCTTCGAATGGGAGAAAAACTTGACGAGTCTCTAATTGCGCGTAACGAAAAAACAACACGGGATTTTCATCCGTTGATTTCGCACACACGTGTTTCCCCATTGCACTTGAAAGACATCCCCCTGTCCATTGACTCACATCCGGCCGCTCGCGCCTGGCTAGCTTCGAATGCTGGCCGTTAAAAATCTTCAAACTCAATCAAGGATCATGCTGCATAGGGAATCCGCATTCATTGCAATCTCGCCCACAGACCGCGGCAATCACATGATGTTGACTTTGAGCGGTCACTATCGACTAGATAAAAATTGCTAGAAATATTCAGATTTATAGCAATTCCCTGTTCATCGAATGTTCTCGAGCTCCAGTTTTCCGATGGAAACTTTACGAGTGTTCTGTCAGTCCGCAATATATTTGATTCAAGATATCCCTGAGATTCACTAACACAAGAATTCACACGAGAGGCGCTTAGAGACCCAGCAGCGAAGCATGACGCCTGAATTCTGCATTGGTTTCTCGGACAAAATCAAAACTTCCTGAACAAACAATTTCACCGTTCGACATGAATACAACCTTGTCCGCATCTCGAATGGTTGCAAGTCGGTGCGCAACAATAATGCGTGTCACATCATGTCCCATAGATTCAATGGTCTGCAAGACCAAGTCCTCTGTGTCAGCATCGAGAGCGCTCGTTGCTTCGTCCAGAAGAATGATTTTTGGTTTCGTTAGAAGTGCGCGGGCGAGACCAACTCTCTGGCGTTGGCCTCCGCTGAGTAAAACCCCAAACTCGCCAACCAAAGTGTCAAGGCCTGCGCGCGTCTCTTTTAGCATCGGCTCGAGATCAACCTTTGCGAGTACCGCCCAGATCTCATCGTCAGAATAATCCTGACTACCAAGTCCCATGAGCACATTTTCCCGAATTGTTCCTTCAAATAAGGAGACAACCTGAGGCATATAACTCACGGCTCCAGGCCAGCGCTGTATTGCCTCTTTGGGTGCGAAACCATTTATTTCCACAGTTCCCGATGCCGGGGTTACGAGTCCCAAAATGACATCAGCCAGAGTGGACTTCCCTGCACCGCTCATCCCTGCCAATGCGATGAACTGTCCCGGTTCAATTTCGAGGCTTACAGAGTTCAAGGCCTTCACATCGGAATTTGGATACCGAAAGGTAAGGCCCTGAATTTTAAGACTCGCCTTAAATCCCGCATGATTCTTATCGGATCCTCCGCTATGCGACTCACTAGCAACATCGGCCGGACGCTCAGAAATATTCAACCCTATGGAATTCGCAAGTTCCATAGCGGGCCCAGAAATTCCAAGGGATTCTTTTATCCCAAGGCTCGCCCCTTGAAGCCTCAAAATTGAAGGCATAATTCTCGAAGCTGCAACTAAATAAACAGCCAATGTCGTGACTGCCTGGTCAGAGTCTCTCGTAGTGAGTACGAGGATGCACAGCAAAGACGCTCCGACGACCGAAGCGACTTCCATCAAATACTTCGGCACCAGTGCCAATAATTGAGAACTAGCTCCGTAAGTTGCGGCTTCTGTTCTGAGACTTGCAAACTTTTTAGAAAAGATAGCCTGCCGATCAGACACGACTATCTCCCGATACGCGGACATCGTTTCTCTGATGAGTGACTGACTTTGGATTTGCATCTTTGCAGTCAAGAAACCGAGTGTGCTGATTCTTCGACCTAAAGGGCGATGACTTGCCAAGCCTAAAAGACCAAAAAAGCCAATCGTGAACACAGTGATTAAGGGGTCGAAAAGGAGAAGCGCCACGCTCAGCACTGCCAGCACAGCAACTTCTGTGGCAAAGATCGTCAATCCCCCAAGGACTCCCGAGATTGCCGCGTTAATGCTGGATGTGAGGGCGAAACCTGTTTCCTGAAAATTTCTGGATTGCACAACATCAAGTTGCGAGTGAAAAAGCCTTCTAGCTAATTGTGATGCAACCCGCGCCTGACGAACAGCAATAAATCGGAGTAGAGATCGGTTAAGCAAAGCGGACAGAATCGTTTTGGCGAGCAATGCAATAGCAGCGAAGAGCGCTAGCACTAAGAGTGTCGAAGATGGCACCGGTCCATTTGAATTGCTAACGCCCACGATTTCCAGCAGGTGATTTGTCGTTCCTGATCCAGCTGCGACCCCAGTAACAAGGGCTACCACTAATCCCGTTAAAACCACTCCGGCTAGATCTAAGAATGCAGTAGCCATTTGCAGCGCTATTCCCAGAAATAACAGGCGCCGATCTCTCTTATCAAGCAATCGTAATGAAGTCCGGACTCCGTTTAGAACGGAACTATTCACTGTTGCTCTCCCAGTTCAAATTCATATGCTGAGTGTATTGACAATTAATTTGTAACTTATTTTGTGCGTAATTTTGAAATCCTATTGAATCTGCGACTTAAATATGAATAAGCGGTCTCGCGAAAGCCCCAAATGCTGAATTCTCTCACTGGGACGCCGCGGTACAGGCGCACACGTCTGGAGAGGATTCTAGAGTCAGTCGCGGGCCTGAAGAACCGTAAATCTTTGGAATGAACATGCAGGCTGAGAATAGGTACCTGTGGGCCATATTCTTCTTCCGAAAAGACCAAATTTCCATCTTTTCCGACTCGAAACTTGACCGCTGATGGATTCACACAGTGATCAGAGGGCACGGTGTAGATCTCGCGAAAGCCTTGGTGGTTTCGAGGATCCTTCCCCGCTAGGAATTGCCCGATTGTGGCAACATCGAAGATCCCGCCAAAATGATTGAACAACTCGGAGGTGGCTTTCCTGAACTCAAGTTCGGTATTCGATTTAAAGATGTTTGAGTCGTGCCTTGGGGCAGTAGGCAAAATAGACACTTGCTCGTGTTGTTGCTCAGCGAAAGCCCCAAGAATCTCCATATCGTTAGTCGCTGGAAGCTCTGTGTATCGGTCTATAACAAATCGGGCGAGGTCCTGACTAGCTTCCTGATCCCTTGAGTAAACCAATGCTCCAACTCCTATTCCAGGCGAGACCAAACCAAAGCAAAGCGGTTTTTCGAGGCGTCTAAAGGCCGACAAATCTAGAGTGGGAGAGATTGTTACATCAGACTCAACATGTAAAACGGGGCATTTGAGCCACTCTTGCGCCGCCGCAAGCGCCACAAATCTTCGTGACGTTTCAAGCCAAAACCTAGTGCGAAAACTTAAGTCCCATTTTGTATTTCCTTCGAGTTCCAGATCCAGCGAAGTCTTTTCATATCGGAATGTCTCTACATCATGCTTACGATATTCAATTATCAGGGAATCATTATCGCTCACGACTAGCACCTTCGAAGATGGAAACTGCTGCTTTGTTCGAAGGACATTGTGTAATAACCACTTTGCTTCGTGCGTTCCTAAATGAATAAACACAAGTGCTAGTTCGTTCTCGCTATCCATACGTGCACGAAATTTCTCGATCAAACCGAATCCCCATAACAACTCACTATATGTAGTCGTGCATGCTCACCGAGAAATACTCAGCATTTCTTGTGAGGAGATCGATAGTGGCCTCTATTTCTTTTCCAGATTCGGGACGATGCATAGAAAGATTCGCCCACTTTGCATATTCAACTAATTCAGGATTAAGAGTTATTAGGCCATGCGAATACAATTCATATTCAGAAAAGAAATCGTCAATATTTTGGACTTCGCCGAAAAGTGAGATCCTGCTTACGAGTGAATTTATCGCTGACACATCAATTTTCTTGAATATCGATCGCAATATTCTTGGTTGCATAAGCATGTGATGCGAAACGAAACTCTTATCCAAGGCGGCAAAATCTGCATAGAGCGAATATAAGTGTTTCCGATAAGGCCTATGCAGTTCATACGTGGGCAATAAGATTTGTCGTCCGTCTTCAGCCATCCATAATCGCGGCTTGAGGAGTATCGTGTCCGAATCAACGATGAGTACTCCGTCTGCACCCGAATTCACCACGCTCGACAGTTTAATCATTTGCTGGACATACCATCCTGCGCGACTTCCGAATCGACTTCTTAACACATTGATAGATTCCGAATCGAGTATCGACTCGTCGCTGGCAACATCGATGGAAACACTGCAATCGAGTAATGGCCGGTGACTTCGAATTGCCAGCGAGCAAATTTCACGTTGGGGATCAGGTACATACACGGTAATTTTCTTGATTGGATTCTTGGTTGCCTTGACTGCCGCCTCAATGGCAAAGGGCAAAATTAGGAAATCCTTCTCTGTCGCTGGGAACACTAATTCCACGACTGGGAGACTAGCTCCTGCTTCCTCGTCAAACGACGAGCAAGATTCCCTGCTCGTCGCCCATGCAACACCTTTTACATTCATCGAGCTACGAATTCTCGGGCGGAAGAATTGTAAGGTTCTCATTCGAACATAAAATAGCCTGTTCGGAGAGACTCCGATTTTTGAATAATGATTTAAGATCGCCCCTGCGGTAAGGAGAAAGGCCGCACAAGTGGATCGTATAGCGGACCGTAATCCCGAAGTCATTCTGAAGGATTTCATTTATTCTGACTATTTCTGATCTTTTCAAAATAGGTTTCCACAAAAAGCGAACGAGTATTTCTTTCTGCGTACATGAGGTAAAGATCATCCGAAGAGGACTCGATTGACTTGGCTGCATATTCCCAACTCGGAGTCACAAAAGCAGGGAATTCCATTCCCGCAAAGGGCCACTGAGATTCGAGGACAATAGGCACAGCCCCGCAGTACATGGCCTCCCACGTTCGATGACAGTCAGGACCATTGCCTGGCGGAGAAACTATGAACTGAGTTCTACGCAGACGCCTGTGATACTCGCGAATGCTAAGCGAGCGCAGGCTTGCACCTTTGAGATTACTCTTCGCAAAGACCTGCGCGGCTGTATTTCTTTCTCGTAGATTTGTATTAACGTTGAATGCGACTAGGACTTGTTCTGGTCTTGTCTCGACGCCAAAATTGATTCTTCTCTCAGGAAGGGCATCTGAAAAGAGTCGGGTCCTTCCATTCACCCCATGCCATGCGTTTTCAAGACCGATTGGGAGTGGCTCGGCCACACCAAGATCGCCGAGCCAATTCACGCAAAATATTTTCTTGAATTTATGCGAATGTCTGTAGATAGCTTCTACAGGTATTGAATCGCCGTTGTGAATGACAATCGTTAAGCCACTAGCCAAGTCAATTGGAAATTGGTTCAAAAAAAATGCTGCGTAGTCAGCCGAAACAAAGACAATCTTGTTTTGGTTTTCGTTTGAGGTGTTCTCCGCGATTAGTCGCTCTTGCTGCATATCTGATTCGACTATGAAATCCGAAAAATCTCGAAAAGTGTCGCCGGAAATAAATGGGTAGGAGGACGTTCGTGAGGCCTGCAGAAGATTTTCGCCGATTCCAACTCGTCGGGCTAACGATCTCATTTTCCGTGTTACACGCATGGACTCACCGCCCGGTTTAACCAAAATACTAGACGCAGCATTTTATCTCCGTAGTCGAAGCCAAGATGGATCAGCCATCTCATTGATTGCCTCATTATTTGCGAACCACGGGTCAGGAATTGAAACTCTCGAACCATCAACTCTCGCTAATGTTGCTGCCCAATAACCAAAAGTGGAATTAGTGAGTGCGAATGCTTTTCCAAGTGACATTACCGCCAAAGTAGTCGCCGGATGCGATGCTTCTAGTGGCGGCAAAATTACACGGGGGCTGGAATTGACAATACTGGATGGGAGGAAGTCGAGTGCTGCATCAGGTTCATCACTGAATATCCAAATCCTCTGACCGCTTTCCGACTTCTGAATTTCTGCCACGGCACGTTCAAAATAGGCTTTGCTCGGGAAACCAAATCCTTCGGTATTGCGATAATCACCTAGACGCACATGCACTACTAGAGGGTTTTCTTGCTGTGCAGTCGCTTGCATTTCAAGAAACCAATCATTACCAAATCGGGGAAGTGCGAATCCTAAAGCTTGCATAAAATTGTCGATCTCTAGGTATCTCCAAGACTGCATGTACCCAACTAATAATGAATTACTTTGCGGTTCATTCAATCGGGAATCGAAGCCAACTCCGCTCGATCCTCGAACTCGCACCCGTTTCGTCAGGTCTATCGAGGCCGCGAACGATGTCACTACTTCTGCGGATTTTCGGACGAGTGGATTACTTCGAAAGGCGCTCAATCCGACACCCGCGCTTAAAGTAAAATTAATGCCTTTGCGGGCGACATCTTGAATATAAGTGTTTCTACCATTTGGTTCGAGAGAAATTCTTTCACTGAGTGAGAACCCCATGAGATCTGGTATTCCTGGGATTTGGCTTCTCGGCTGACCGTAACGACTAAGAAGTACGATCTCGTCATCTCCCGCGATATTAATTGCAGCGGACAACTGAAATAATTGATTGCCTAAACCACCAGTGAGGCTGACAAAAGTTTTACTCAATGTCAGACCTCAGCGCGAAACTCCGAATGTATTTTTTCGTCCAGAGATAATGCATTCCCTGAACAATTACTCTTGGTACATGTTGAGGTCGAGCCAATGCCAAGCGCGATTCTAAGAGTTTGTCTAAACCAACAGCGTTCACAATCAACTTCTTGGAGGTCTGGTGCTCATGCACCCTGTACAGGGTTTCGCAGGAGTTCAATATTCCGATTCGATGGTGTACCGAAATTCGCAACCAAAGGTCATAATCGTCGACCCCTGAAGTGCCCTGCCTATATCCACCGACTGACTGAGCAATTTCTCTGCGGAACATAACCGATGAATGGCCAACTGAATTTCTAAAGATCATGAGCTGTTTAAAGCCGAAAGTTCTTTGAGACCCTCTCGACTTACCGGTTAGAAAACCTAGTTCATTAATTTCATTGAGCGGCGACGTAACCATGGCCACATCACGGTTAACTCCAAGGAAGGAAACTTGTTTCTCAAACCGATTAGGAAGAGGAACATCGTCGGAATCGATTACGGCCACCAGGGGAGCACTGCACTGATTTAGACCAGCATCTCTCACCTCCGATAATTCGACGTGCTCGGTACACAGGACAACTTGGAGGTAGGGGAAATAACTCTGAGCTAACTTCGATAAACCGATGTCACAGCCATGTATCACGAGCACGATCGAGAAATCAGAAAATGTTTGTCTACTTAAGCCTTCGAGAGTCTCCCGAAACCAAGGCGCCGGGTAACGAACTGCAATCAAAACATCTAGGGGCTGGTGTACTTCGGCAGATTGTTTACCACTCACAGATTCTTTACCACTCGGAATCGACTCTCCCCCCATACTCGCATCGTACTAGATCTGATCTTTGCAACCTCACTCCTGTTTATTGCTCGCGTGGACAATCAATGGTTTGTCCGGCGCTAGATACTTAATTTCGGGGCCAATTCAATATGCATTTATTTACTTCACTCTTTAAATCCATTTTCGTAGAAATGAGCTGCTTTCAATCAAACTGACCCACGTTTAAGACTTGGCCACGATGTGCGGACCGGCTGCCCCCGGTTAGGTGATACTTCGGAAATGAAGATGATTGTATTGATACCACTCAATTTCTTTCGGCTACACGAGGAGTTATGGGCAACTTACCGGACTTGGAGTTCGTCGTCTTTTCAAGCTCGATGATCAGCGAGGATATATTTAGTTCCTGATGAGAATCCAATCCCGATTTACGATTTCATTACGAGTGCCAATGTTTTACATCGCCCTTGCCGCCTTAGCAATTCGATTCTCAGAATACGTTCTCCCAGGCTACCGATTGCTTGGAATACATGTGTCCGTTAGCGGACTGGTGGCGAGCGTCATATTACTTGGCGGCTGTCTTGCGTGGATAACCCGTGTTCCGCCGCACATAAGTAAATCTAGTCTCAAATATTATTTTATAAGTTTATTGGCATTATGGATCTCTGTTGAGTATTCAGCTTACTTACTCACAGATCCACATGATTCATCCGCGCTTCTTTTCCCCTTAATGATCGTTCTAGTTTGGATACGCCCTCCATCTCTATTTGAATTGCGCACTATACAAATGTCAATCGCCTGGGCAATCGTGATTCTGTATCTGGTAGCTGTATCGCTATACGTTGGTGGCGTAGTTCGTCCAGATGACCCGGATACAACTTATGCGAGTTCACGGATCGACTTCGGGTTACATATATTTCAACATCTCAGATGGCCGGGCCCATTTGGCAGTTTAGCTACAGCAGCAGTCATGGGCGGGTTTCTGATTATTTGCGCTCTCTTTGCTAGTAAAACTATAGAGAGAAGTATTTTTCTTCTTATGGGACTCGTAATTATCGGCATGGCTGAGTCGAGAGCTGGAATTCTCGCAGTCGTACTCTCCGTTTCAATCATCGTATTCAGTGCGAGTAAGCGCAAATTCGGCATCCATGAGAGGCGACGAATTATTTTCTGGGGAATCGTCTCTAGCGTGACTCTGCTCTGTGGTGTGGTCATCTATACCCAGTTGAATGGTCGTGCGGAAATATGGGATTCTTACATAAGCGCGATTTCAACAATTGGAGCCTTCGGAATCGGGACTATCGGAATAGGACAACGTATTGATTCCGGAGAATTTGAGAGTTATGCCGGACATGCACATAACATTTTTCTTGACGTGCTCGTGAGAAATGGGTTTGTACCTTTTTTCATTCTCATATTTTTTGTTGCTATTCAGGTCACGCAAGTCTTAAAAGTGCGGAGAAATACGGCATTACCGCTCGCTTTGACGAGCCTCGTCTTGATTACAAATTTCTTCGAAGTGACTGTCTCATGGATCGATCTCTCGTTTGAGTTGTGGCTACTTATTTTTGCATTTCTTTACGCACTTCGAACTCTCCCAGATTCAAATCAAGTGACAATTATTACCCAAATAACAGAGAAGAATGTGCATCGATAAGTTATTTGCTGTCACCCGCGCTACTGCCAGGAGAGTTAACTGATGCGACTGCTGAAATTGGTATGAAGTTCTGGAGGGCAACGCGTGCGAATGACTCCCCGTAGAGCGTAGAACCGCTCACGAGAATGATCAGAATTTAAGTTCCTAAAACATTGGCGACCGCAACTATGGCTTGGCTGTCGTGCGCTTTACACCAGCAGAAATCTTGGTGATCACCCTGCCAAAGAGGGTGCGACTCTTTGGAAAATTTAGAAAAGTTTCCGCATAGTATGTAACCGCGCGCCAACATGAACTCCGCAATTTGTAGTGAATCATCAGACCTAGTCTCAATGACAACCAAACGTGGGGATACGGATTCCAGTCCTTGCAGTACTCGCAACTCGCTGCCTTCAACATCAAGAATCATGAGATCGATTTCAGATATCTCATGTAACGCAAGCAACTCCTCAAGCCGAATAGCGGGGACTTTCGATGTTTCGATTCTTGGTCTTAACCCAATTCGCCTTCGCAGATGCTCTATGCTCCATCGCGACATGCGCACACCATCTCTATAACGAAGCTTCTGGTCCATCGAACCCATGAGGCTTCCATCTGTAAACGTTCCTTCCGCATGCGTGGCGGAGGAGTCATTGATTAGAGCGGCGTTGACTAGGAGATTATTAGGCCGCGACTCAGCTAATAGCTCGAAAGCCGGAAAAGAAGGCTCAATTAAGATTCCCGTCCAACCCCACGCAGTCTCCAACTCGAGCGTGTTCGACTGACGAATCCCGTCATTCGCGCCCGCTTCGAGATAAAACCCACCACCCGAAGGCCAAATTTCAGAACAGACTTGGCAGATTATTCTCTCGAGGGTGAGATCTCCACCTGACATTGATAACCCTTCGCTTAGCTATAAAATACCGCGAGTACATGAGTAAGAGTCCGTGTTATTCAGCCACGATTATTAGTAATCAAATTAGAGATGCGCTCTGTTTGGCGTTTCGTAACTCTTCATACGGGTCACTTCTGGTTCTTAAGTGTGACGCGTTCAAACAATAGATTTATTATTCCTTGGTGGATTCTGTGCGGATAAAAGGTTCTTTCTCGTAGGGCAGTTTTTACTAATCTCAGTAATAAATGAATGCGTAACCTTAAAACGTGCGAGCCTTCGATGTCACTGGCCATAAGCGTAAACCCTGAGTTCCTCATGAACCGTAGGATTTCTCTCATAGAACAACCACCTTCATAACTCGAGACAGGCTCTACTTCAAGAACTACGTAAATAACTCCGGTCAACGATTCTCCAAATCCCTGCAGGACTTTAAGTTCGGCTCCCTGAACATCCATTACAAGGAGTTGCGGAGTTGGAATTTCAAGTTCATCAAAGCGTCGCGTCTGGACTAGGACTGCTGACTGTACCGATCCCAGTCCCTTATCCGGATCTACGTTTGACCTGTTATCGAAATTCAATTCAAAAAGTGAACCCGCGCCAGGATTTTCGTACTTGCTTTGTTCGACCTGCCAAAAAGTTGTTTCACCTGAGAGGTTAGAAAGAGCTTCATTCCGTACAACAACGATTCCCTCGACACCGAAGTTGGAAGCCACGTTTAGAACACAGATCTCGAATTGTCTTGGATCACATTCGAAAGATGTCACCTGTGCCTTGAATTTTCGTGCAAGTGCAATCGCGTCCAAACCGTCTCGGGATCCAACCTCTACGATGTTTAAAACCTCTTGAGAAATATATTGAAATGCCCATGAATACTCTTCCCCCGCCATGACGTAAACGATATCCCTAATCACTGGCGCTCTGCTTCTCATTGGATTGAGCAAGGTGATGTGTGAGGCGAATCCGGGAACCAACGATCAATTGCAGGGCGTTTCTCCCCGCGATTCCCACGTAACTTGCTGGCCACGCATTTCTATATGTGAGAGTCACTAGCAACCATTCACTATGCGGTTAGTCGATAGCAAATTCATTCCAGCCACTGAGGCATCCGTCATAAATAGGATTCCCACTATGGGACTAGCACCCAAAACGAAGGTTCGCCTTGCATCAATGCTCATCTCGAGAACCCTTTTCCGGTTCAATATTTGCGTTACGGCCATGTGTGCAATACCTGCGTGAATGAGTTGTCTCCACGACAAAAGCACTGCTCAAGTCCGGTCGAAGAATACGAACTCCACCTCTACTTGCGATATTCGCGTACATGTTTATAGGTCTCGGCTGTCATACCCACGATTGAGTTTCATCCTCGTGATCGACCTCAGAAAGTCATTTCGCTGCTGCGATGGTGCTTGTGATTAAGGAAGACGTATAGCAATAACGATTGCAACGCACAGATTGAGGCATCTATTAAGACATATGCCGAGGGGCCATGTTCGCCGGCCATCAGGATTCCGCCTGAAATCAAGAGTCTAAGAAATGAAATTCCTATAACAATCCTTATTGCCGCGCTCTCTCCACTGCCGCGCAGCAACAAGACAAAGAGCAATGTTTGCGCGAGGAAGAACCCATAGGAGAGAGCAGCAGCCGGGATTAGTGCGTGCACAGCGTTCGAAGTAGAACCAAGAATGAGTTCACCGATCACGGGCCAAAGTAGTAAAAGAGTTACCGCCCAAACAAACCCAACCAATGGGCCAAGGAGAATCAAAGAAACGGAGAATTTCATATCTATACGTTTTGCAAGAGGTTTGAGATTTGAAACGACCGCTGGAACAGCCGCTGCTAAAACAGCAATAGGTGCCCAGACTTGGGCAGATGCGGTGATAACACCAAAGACGTCAATTCCTGAGGCCTTAGAAATACTCACCTGAAAGATCACGAGTGAGGATGGTAAGACAATTGCGGGTGCTGCAAACCTTTTCGCGCTAAGAATCCCGGCTCGAGCAGCCTGTGAATTTTTGCTCAAATCATTTTTCAACCCTGCATACAGGCGCCTCGTCTGTGTTGAAGAAAGAACAATGAAAGAAATGCCAGCTCCACAAATCCAGACGCCAACGTAAGCGCTAAGACTGCTGAAACTCGCAATTCGCATTCCGATAAGCAGCACACCCGCGAGGGACCATAACGCATCACTCCAAATTGCAATTCCAATTCTTCTCTGGCTCAAAGCAATCTGTCTCAATGCTTCGGTAAGCAAAATCAAAGGAGTCGCAGCGATAAGGATTAACGCCCCCGTATTGAGTGACCCGCTAGCCAGGGTTGTTACAAAATAGATTACAACCGTGGCTGGCAGCGCAAGAATTAAACAATGTTTGAATGCGTGGACAGCGGCAGCATCACCGTGTTCCCTCAATTCCACATTTGTGTGGAGTGGCAGCAAGAAGGTCGTATTTTGAATGGTGACCACAGCTAATATTGAGATCACCGCAAGTCCGATTTGGCCCAATTCAGTTGGTGACGAGATTCCTGCAACGGTGAAGACTAATATCCCGTTACTGAAGCTTGACAGGAATTGGTCTACCACCACTTTGATAGATCGATGCAAACTCATCACATATCTCGTACTAATACAAAGAACAGACGTCGTGCCAGGCTGGCTCCCACGACTTGAAACTGAAATTCAAGTCAACGAAATTGCGGGCTCGCTCACCCATCTCTTGCCTTTCCAGTTTTGAGGCCTCAATTATTGAATTCATGGCATCGGACCAATCAATGAGTGAAATAGCAGAGGGGTGCCCAAAACCTAATGAAACATCTGCGTTCACTCCCACTGGGCTTGAAATAGTTGGGATTGCTGCTGCCCCATATTGCAGCAGTTTGTATGAGCATTTGCCCCTTGACCACGCATCATCCCTGAGAGGTGAAATTGCGAAGTCATAATCTGCGATGCGCAACGAAATTGACTCATCCCAATCCATACGATCCGTCATTTCCTCTAAAGGCCCCAAGCTTGCGTTGCCCGCACTCACAACTGTTAAGCGCAAACCAGTTGCTTTGTTGACTTCTATCAAAGCTTGCGAAATATCGCGAAAGTACCTTTCCGTAGAAGGGGACCCGACCCAGATGGCTCGCGGATGCGAATATATCTCGAAGTCCTTTTTCGCAAGATATTCTTCAGGCTCAACGCATGTTGGAATCACGTGCACATTGGATGAGAATTGAGATGCCCAATCGGCAAGCATTCCATTCCCTACGATGACGCGATCCGCAGCGACCACCGACATTTTGCACACATTCGCTTCCGACCAAAAGCGCTGCATGCCTTCAGCCTCCCTTAAAAAGATTGCGTCATCGAAATCATAGATACCTACGGTTGCGCTTCGTAAGAGCTTGCTCTCGAGGTTTCCGTTACTTAGCGGGCTTGCCCGGCGTTGTAGCATCAATGGGGCTTCGCCTGGGTGCTTAACGAGTTCATGCAATGCACGATAACTACGCGGAATTCTCTGAATATTTCTAAGCAAAGTCTTCGAGTTGTTTGAAGAATCTTGCACGAAAAAGAACTTTTCTGACTTCCAATTTGCACGGTTCAACCAAGTCATGACCCGAGCCCGCACCGAAGCATTCGAGGCGTCGTAGGAAGCGACTACTGTCATACTGTGATTCATCGCAATCTACTTTCGGTGAGGAAGGTCGCAAACAGTTAAGATTTAAGCCTCATTCTATTTGGGCTGCGTCTGCCACATTGGGTTCCGTTTCACAGGACCTGCTCCTCGAATCGCTTACGATCACGGCGAGAAACAACCAGACTGTTGGAATCCCTAAATACATCCAGGCGCCATGTGATTCAAGGACACCCATGATGAGATAGGTCATGACTAACGCTAAACCGAGCGCACTTTTTTCAGAAGCGTACCGGCTAGTCACGACCAGCGCGGTACATATAAGAAGTACGACTAAAACTGTGACCAGAATTCCATACTTCGCTAAAGAATCAACCACGAAGTTGTGGCCGTCATGGATCCAAGGCCAATGAAGCACGCTGGACGTTACCTCTGAGATTCGCGTCATTCCCACTCCGAAAAGTGGATTGTCTCTCCAAAGTACTAGGAACTCCCTGTATATGTCCCATCGGCCACTGAGACTTGGATTGATCGCGATCGCGAAGGACAAAAGCAGAAAGAATCCAACCGCCATTATTAGCGAGCGCACTCTGAAACTTAACTGCAATAACTTGCTGCGATATTCAAAGAGTATGTAGACGATGGCTCCCATAGCCACACCCAATAGAGCTGTGGCTTGCCCTGCATAAGCGACTGCCGCTACACCAGTGACTCCAATGAAGACACGCTTCCACTTCTGCTGGTACAAAGCATAAACGACTAGGTACGAGCCCACCATCCCCGCAAACGAGTAGTACTCAAATGGCCCAAACCATGTTCCCGACTTACCATAGAAACCATTCGGTAGCCCACGAACAAGTGACTGAACGCTTTGGTCGCCCACGAAATGCAACCATCGAATGAGTTGATCGAAAACAATAATGAATACAAGTGCCCACGCAAAAATACTTGTGGCTCTAATTATCATGCTTCGTTCTGGTTTCTTTATCCAAAGCATTCCAATCAGCACCGGCGGAAGCACTTGAGAATAATTAACTGCGTCACTTCGAAGATGATTAAGTAAGAAAATTAAAAACCATATTGTTATGCCTAATCCGAAAAATACATGGATTTTCCTGCTCCAAGTGCTCTGCGCTTTGAATTGAACCCAACACGCCAACGAGAGAACAGCGAAGCACAGCGAAATGCAGACCGATAGAGACTGACCTTTAATAAGGGGTCCGTTCGGGTACCACGTGTTTGCTAATAATGATGCTGGTACCGAAACCAATAAGAGCGGCAAATACGCAGGCCCGACGTATCGTCGTCCCCATCTCGGTGGCATCACCACTTTTTCATTACTCATCTACTCGCTCAACTCGTTTTCTATGCAATCACTCAATGACTGAGGGGACGTGTATCTGGAGACGTAAATGATAGGTACGCTGGCATCACGTGTATAACAAGACATAGTTACTTTTTCGAACGGGAACGTTGCCGGTTCAAAAACAGACCCAGAGACGGGTCGCTCCACAGATTCACGGCGCCTCGAAGGGTCCAGGATAATTACGGGTGGTGGGTTCTTAAGAAGTTCTGAGCGAAATTCTAGTTGCAAATCCGGCGAAAGCGCTAAGGGTGGAACAATAAAACGCGTACAGGGCTTTCTATTGGAGTACAAGTAGTACGCGCTGGCATCCCAGCCATAAGCCACCTGAATACAGTCTTCGGGTGCTGTTAGTTGCCCAATTCGTTGAAATATTTTGAGTTCTTCGTCATTCTCATAACTCGTCAAATCAGTGAAGAAACTGCTTGGATTAAACGAGGTGATACGCCCCCCGGTCCACTTGAGCGCGCTCACGCTGGGTAGTAGCGAGATGCAGAGCACAGCGATCAATCCAAGCTGAACCCCAGGTTTCCAAGTGGCACTTAGTCGTAGGTCGAGTGCGAGCAGACACCCGATGACGAGGAATCCTGCTACTAAAAGCGGCAGGCTGTAGTGACCATACAGACCTTTGCCCTGCCAGTATGTTCCAAGCAGGAGAGTGAAGAAAAGATAAAAATATATTGCGGACTCGCTAGTGAGCGATGTACGCGCAAATCGAACGCTTTCTTTTTTTACGAAGAGAGAGGCAGACACCAAGCTCAGGGTAGCTACAAGAAAAACTATGAAAAGCGGCATCCAACTGTGACCCACGGTATTGGCAATATCTAGCGTTTGGCTGAGCACTCCAGAAGGCGATGGCTTTGGAAATGCGTCTGACTTGAATTTCCAAATGTCGAGATACGCGTTTGGAACCCCAGAGCCCCACCAAAACAGAATGCCTAAGACAACTACGTTGGCAAAGAGAATCCCCGATATCGCAGACACAAATCCAGCAAGGCGCCCTGTCTTGCGGTGCATCAGTACAACGAAAAGAATCAGTGGCGCAAGTATGAATACTTCTTTTACTTGACCTGCCGCGGCCATCATGAAGGAGGCGAGAAAGATTGCATAATTTCGATTGGTCAATTTCAGCGCAACTAATAACCCAAGCAATACAAGCGCAAGACCAATCACCTCTGTGACAAAGAAAAGGTCCTCTAATAGGGAATTACCAACAACAATCACACAAAAAATACAGTAGAGAAAAAGAGCCGTCCAGCCCGTGAGAACACGGCGCAAGAGCAGCCAAAGTGACATGAACATCGTTACAAGGAACAGGAGGTAGAACACCCACATACTGAGAAGGCTCAAACCGAAAACTTTGACCCAAGGGATGAATATTGCATATGTCAGAGGGGGTTTGATGTCGAAGTAGTCAACATAAAGGGAACCCATGTTGAGTTCGCGTGCATGAAATGGAAGTAAATATGTTGAGAGATCAGCAGTGATACGCCCCTGGCTTGCATAGTGAGCATAAGTTAAAACAAGTAGTCCTAGTGTCACCAGTGACGCTAACAAACCAGGAATCTTGGGATTTCGTATTAAATTGCGTAAGTTTCCGCGCCCAACTTCACTCATAGGCGTGTGTTTACGAGTGGTTTGACCATTTCAACACTGCGGTAAGTAACATTTGATTCGTTGTCTGGCACTTCTGCGTGCTTCGAGTACTGACCGCTAACTTCCAAATTCAGTGCTACCGATCTTCGTGCAATGTAGCCAGATTCTGCATAGAGCCGCATTGCTCGATCATTCGTTGACACCACTTTGAGAGTGAGTTCACTTATGTCATATTCATCATGCGCGAACGCCTCAAGAGCCAAGAGTGCATCTTGCATCATTCCTGGAGTCCGAATGTCTGTCGCTCGCATGACTGAATCAATTTCCGCAGAATTGTGCGAAGCATGGGTGAGGCCTATGTGGCCATAGGGCGATCCAGCTTGATCACAAATGACGAACAAGATGACGTCAGATTTTTTAAGACTCACATTGACGAGATAGTCACGCATGCTGTCCACTGATCGGGGGAACCGAGCAAAAAACATGTCCCGAGCATTCCATCTCCAATCTGCAAATGCTTCGATTAACTCCTCATGCCCGAGTATCCATTCTCCTACTGGAACTAACTTGAGGTTTGTATTCTCAGGTAGCACTATCCCCAAGTTCCACGCCTGTTGCCAACTATCTTTCTTCAGGGCATCAAACTCGATACTTGAATCATTCACAGGATTCATCCCTCGAATTTCAAGGCAGCCTGAATTACTCTCTCTTGCTCATGAGAAGAGAGGCTCGCGTAAAGAGGGAGCCGCACAATTGTTTCCGAAGCTCTCTCAGACACCGGGCATTGACCCATGCGGCCGCCAAACGACTCGCCAACGAGCGATGTGTTAAGTGCCTGGTAGTGGAAAACGGCGGCGATATTTTCATCACGCAAATGGGAAATGAATCGATCACGCGTATGTAGCCCTTCAAATTGCAAGTAATACATATGGGCAGAATGTTGGGAATCACGGGGGATGAACGGTGTGCGAATACCTTGCTCCTGAGCCCACGTTCCCAAGGCTAAGTCATATGAATCCCAAGCAGTTGTGCGTAACTCTTGTATACTTTCGAATGCGTGTAACTGGGCCACTAACACAGCGGCAAGTAGGTCTGACATAACCCAGCTACTACCAACCTCTACCCAAGTGTATTTATCTACCTGACCACGGAGGAAGCGCGAGCGATCCGTTCCTTTTTCCCGCAAAATCTCCGCCAAACCAATGAAAGATTCATCATTGATGTTGAGCGCTCCACCTTCACCACAGGTGATGTTCTTCGTCTCATGAAAGCTCAGCGTCGATAGTTGACCAAATGTCCCGAGATACTGGCCCTTAAATTTGGCGCCTAAACCGTGCGCATTATCTTCGATCAAAGTTACTTCTTTCGACTCACAAATTGCTTGTAACTCATCAACGCGAGACCCGACTCCCGCATAGTGAACAGTACAAACTGCTCGAGTTCGATCAGTGATCGCTTCCAAGACTAAATCTGGATCTAGGCAAAGTGTTAGCGGATCAACATCAACGAAAACAGGTTTCGCTCCTGTGAGCGCAAACGCACTTGCGGTTGAAACGAACGTATACGCGGGGACTATGACCTCATCACCAGGACCGAGCCTTAAGATTCGGGCGGCCAATTCCAGAGCGTGCGTGCAAGATGTTGTGAGAAAGGAAACAGGCGAACCTGCAACACGAGTGAGAAGTTCTTCTGCCTCAAGGGTGAATGAGCCATTGCCAGATATGTGGCCTCGCGCCACGGCTTCAGCAATGTTCTGCAATTCGTCACCGGCGAAAGACGGCCGGTTAAAGGGAATGAACGTATCTTTAGTCATTTTGATCTTCTGACTCCACTAAATTCGTTCCGCGATAACGAATTCAGGTTTGTTCATCATTCTAAAATGCATACGAGCAAGGTACTCCCCGATGACACCCAAGGTAATCAGCTGTATTCCTGAAAAGACAACAATAGTCGATGCAAGGAACGGGAAGCCTTGGAGACTCCGACCTTGAGCATATGGAATGAGTACGAAGAAAATCATGAGCACAAGGCCACCGGCCGCAGTGCAAAAACCTAATAGGGATACAAATTTCAAAGGCTTTGCGCTGTAACCAGTAAAAGTATCAATCGAGAAATTCCATAATTTACGCAATGAATAATTAGATTTTCCAACGGCGCGTGGAGCGTGCGCAACCTGCACGGAAGTAAAGTTTGTCGTACCCCATGAAAGCAATGCATCCAGTGAGACACCTGGTCCCAGAGCGACATCAAATGCATCACGTAGCGATGTTCGAAATGCTCTGAAAGAACTGAAATCTACTGCCTCGTCAACGCCAAGAACCGTGCGCATGGTCTTTCTCACGAGCCATCCTGATCCACGCCGCCACCCAGCATGCGAAGCGTCCATCGGCACTCCGTAAACCACATCAGCGTCTCTTGCAGTCAAAGCTTCAAGTAACTTCGGGATCTCTTCGGGAGGATTCTGTAGATCGTCATCAATCGTGACGGTGATTGGATATCGAGCAGCGCGTACCCCCGCCAGAAGAGCACTATGTTGCCCGAAATTTCTGCCTAAACGAATACCTCGAACATCCGGATTCTTCAATGCTAACTGCCTAATGGTCGCCCATGAGGAATCGGAGCTTCCGTCGTCTACAAATATGACTTCAGATGTCATCCCTTTGAGCGCCACCAAAATTCGCTCTAGTAAAGGAGCGAGAGTTTGCGAACTCTTGTATACCGGGACGACCACGGAAATTGAGGAGAATTCAGCTTGAATCGAGACTCGTGAGTCATCAGGATGACTGACTTCTTCCGATTCATTCATGCTCATTTTGCAGACTATGCCAGACAGAAGCAGGGATACTCCATCAGGCGTGTCCCATTACCAAAAATCGACCGTTTAGCGCCTAGTTTTCTGAACCCCACCCAGATTGGTCAATCGGCTACATATATATCTGGGCTGCTATTGTGAATAAGGCTTGGGGAAATTTAGCGCATTCAAAGCGGTTAGTAGCTATTCGTTACGGGGAGTTTTGTATTAAGCAACTTGGTTTTTTGGGCATCCGGAACAGTCGGTGGGTGGTCCCCGCTGGATTCATATTTCTTTCTCTTTTAGCAGTCTCACTTATACGTTTCATGACACCGGTATGGCTAGTCAACGACGATCAAGTTGAAGCAGACTTAGCCTCAGGCCGGTACTCAGGAACTCCTGAGTCCCACCTAGTGTTCATCAAGCAGACAATCGGATTGCCTCTTTCCTTCGCTTATTCTTCAGCACCAACAATTCCTTGGTATGCAATATCGCTCGTGACTACAATTATTTTATCCTTAGCTCTTTTGCTTCGTTTTGCTCGAAACCTACAGAACTATTTGATGTGGTTTGCCATCGCAGTGCCAACAACTGTCTTTTGTGTTTTACGCCCAAACTTCACTATTGCTTCGATTATCGCTTCAACCGTTGGACTTGTACTTCTCTCCTTCGCGCTGACTCAAGGAAAGTGGCGTTGCTCTGCAGGCTTGTCTTTCATTCTCATCATCGTTGGATATTCCTGGCGCGCGGACGGATTCTTCCTAGCCCTCCTGTTTTGCAGTCCGATTATTCTCATCGCTTGCTACAAGATCATTTTACATGGAGGCTGGACCAGACTGAGATTAATTCTCGTGGCTTTGATTCCCGTTTCACTTCTATTGATCACAGGGCTCGATACTGCTTGTGTACAGGGTATTTCTTGCCAAGCCTGGGAAACTTTTTATGAATATAACTTGCTACATGTTTCATTCAATGCCAGCCCTCGGGGAGAATTCTTACTAAGGGCTATTGCGCCAGATCTTGGCTGGTCACCCGAGATGTACCGCATGTTTCAGATTTCTGGATACGGTGATAATTCAATATTTGGCATAGAAACGATGCGGACTGCGAACTCTCAATTACCTCTGGTCTTCTCGCTTGGCGAGAACTCGTTTATGGCGTGGGTTCTTGATAACTTTTCAAAAGTCTGGAGCTACGCTGCACTGCTGATTGTGGGATTCGGCGCCACAATCGTTCCAACGCTTATGACTACAGCGCTTCGTAAGAAATTTATTGCAATCTGTTGTATTCAAATATTTGCTTGGTTCTCGGCTCTATCTATTACTTCACTCATTCGGCTTCCAGATGCGATTTTGGTGGGGTCGATTTTTTCACTTTTGCTACTGCTCGTTGCCTGGAGTTTTATTTATACGGATGCGCCCAATAATTCGCCTGCGTTGAAGAAAATGGCGCTTGCCTCGGCATCTGTTTTTGCATTGCTGAGCGTTATTCTTTCTATCTGGGGTTCTCTGGGCTTCATTCGGCAATCAAGTATCGGCACAAGTATCACTCAGCACAATGCAACGGTAAGAGCGCAGTTTGACGTGATTACTCAAGGGAATCCTGTATTTGCAATTGGTTTTGCAACAGACTTCTTTGCACTTGGCCCGTATGAGACTTCCAGCGGACCAGATTTATTCGGACCGCTGACTTCAGGGTGGCCAGTTTTTTCTCCCGCATTTGAAGCACGGAAAAGTCTGCTTGGATTCACTCCTGGTTACGACGTCTACTACGACCTCGCCTCTACGGCCTCTCTAAAGTCAAATCGACTGAATAAGGAATTCCTCTTTGTCGGTACTGAAGCCGACGCAAATATGACGGCAGAGATTATGCGGAGTGTGGTGCCAACGCATCCAAACTTAGTCGTTCAAAATATGGGGACTATGGATGGATTCCTTTACGTTTGGCGATTCGCGCCACTCGTGGGTCCTACTGCAACGTCCCCCTGAAGGAAAGCAAGGAGCTCCATCCGGTTTGAATAAAGATGCCCCAATAAACCATCACGACCGGCACGATGGCAGCCGCAATCGCGTACCGGTTCCAGATTCGCTTCGCCAGAATTTCACCATCGTTGCCATGAGTGAGCGACATGCACCAGGCCAGAACAGTCGGATAGAGCACGAGAATAGGGATTCTGGATTGGTCCTGTGCGATGAGCGGCAATAGGAATGCACAAGCAAGCCCGGCGATTAAGAGAACCTTCGTCTCTCGAAGTCGCCTAACTCTCGAATCCAAAGCCACTATCCACACAATCCCTAGGACTCCAAAGAGAATCATTGGCATGCCTGCGACCATGCTGTGAACATAGAAACTAAACGGATACATTCTGAATAACTCAAGTCTGCTTGTGACTCCACCTATCGAAGCGACCATAAGTGTGTTTGCCATTATGCCGATCGTGAGACCGAGAACGGGTAGCCAAATTAACTGCCGCCACTTCTTGAAGTCAGTGAACCTCGAGTATTCGAATACACCCCAAACCAAAAGAGCTAAGGCACCAATCGTTGTGTGTTGGAAGGCCAAGACTGCCCACCCCAAGGCAGAAATCCATCGTGACCTTGCCAAGACTGCAACTGCTGCAGCAATAACGATCAGCACGTCGTAACTACCAATTGTCATAAAAGTGAGTGAGAGCACAGGGCCACCAGCCAGCACTACAAAGATCACTTTCTGAAGGTTCACTGATGCCAAGACTTTCGGCATCAAGAACGGGATTGAGACGGCAAGGAAAGCCAAGATCACCATCAAAGTGACATAACTCGGGGTTGAAGTGATGCCCATGATGCCGGCTAAACGAGACACTCCCGAATTTGCCAGAACTCCATCTTGAGGCGGTTGCGCCAATGACCCGAGTTTCGGTGCTTGCCAGTTCACTGCAGCTTGTTGAAGGATCCGCCATCCTGACCACATTGTGAGCCCGTACTTACTGAGACCAATTGCCAAAATGAGTCCGCCGAGAAGTAAAGACGATAAGTAGGAACGTTCCAAAAGCAAGGCGCGTACTTTTATCGTGACTTCTGTAACCTTGCTCATTCAGACTCCTCTAAGGACCAGTGCAAACTATTTCTGAGCAAGTTCAACTATGTTCACATCCGTGAAATAGGACAGGTGAACTGCACCTGTCTCGCCCACAATTTGTAAGTTGTGTGCTTTTGCGAATTGAGGTGCGGTTGTCGTGTCACCGATTGGAACGCATAAGAAAGTTTGCGCGGGTTCAGTTGGAGCAGATGCACTCTCGAGCCCGTATGAATAGTCGACATACCCGGGACCGTTAGCTAAGTAGGTCCCATTCCACACGGCAAACAGGCCCTCCTTGCATACGAACGCAGCAGAGTGGCCCTTCACGGACGCCAAGATTTTGTCGACTTTCGCCACACTATCGACATATTGATCGGAAATTCGCATTCCATTGAGAACTCCCGACTCAATGAGAGTTCTTGGCCGCTCAAGCAGCTGCTTGGCTGTAAATATCGACACAACCAAGCATGGAACAACGAGCACGATGGCAACTGCATTCTTTGCACGCGATGAAGAGTGAATAGGGATTACGCATGCGAGCAGGATCAGCGGCAGAGGTGCTGCCCACCAAAGGTGGTTCGGATCAGCAATCGGATACAACTGGACCAAGGACGCTACTGCTGTGAAGCCCAGTAAAACCTGAAAGATACGACTTTGATCAAGCGGCTCGGTGATCGGAGTTTTCCTACTCTTTGCCGGTCTGGCAAGGTCTCTCAACAATTGAATTGCCACTACTACTGCGTAAATAAGGGAAGCGAGGGCAGCAAGAAATAGTGGTTGCATTGCTTGGCCATCGAGCGCGGGAGTCCATGTCAGACGTTCAAGAATGATTGTTCTTACTGGTGAGCCCTCGACCGAGGCACTGCTCCAGAGAATTAAACCAAGCACATTTATGGTTACCAAGGCGGCAAACCATCGTTGAGATACCCATGGTTGTTTAGCTAGCCAGAGAAGCATAAAAATGGAGATCAGTAGAAGCGCTGATCCCCACAAATATGCGTTCTTTATATAGAACCATTCAGTCGCTTTCACGATCGCTTTCCCGGCTAAAGGACCTGAGATTGACTGCTCAAAGAAAGCGAGTGACGCACCTTGCGCCTGAATAACAACAAGTGGAACGGCTATCGCAGCGAAGAATCCTGACACGACCACTACAAGGTGACGCTTTGAAAGTTGCGCCCGCCGATAGAAGACTAAGAAAGTCACAAAAAGAGCCAAGGAAAATGCGGCCCCATAGTTGATTCTTGTTAGAAGAGCCAACCCAGCGAAAACTCCAGCTGCTCCAAGACTCAGCACCCTTCGATTCGAAAAAAGAAGCCCTCTAGCTAAGAGCAAGACTGCTAGCAATTGAAAAACGAGATAGACCACCGACGGCCACGGCAGAAACGGTGTTCCCCAAATAACCGCTCTACCTGGCCAAGCAACCACCCAAAGTGCAGCTAGCCCAATCGCAATCCAAAGTGATCTACTAACCCAACGGCTCAGAATGAAAATTAGAACTGCCACGATCGCTACGAGCACTGCGGTGAAATACCGAATGGTTATGAGATCCGTGCCGAACAACCACACCACACCACCCTGAGCCCAAGCTGTAATGAATCCGTAGGCACTGAAGACATCTTTATGGACTGCCATGCCATCTGCGACCGCGATAGCTGCCGGCAATTGCGAGCCATCGTGATACGGCTCAGGATCTAATGGCGATACCACCCAGAAACTGATGAGCGTGAAAATGAAGATGCCAATACCCGCAACCCACTCGGCAACATATTTCTTGATGCTGTGATGGATGCTCATGCGCGCTGAGAAATTGTCGAAGGCGAGCATTTAAACACTTTGTAACTCCCCGGAGTATCTGATCCGCTTCTCGCGCGAAATTCCTGAATGCCATTAAGCGTGCAATTGTTTTGGATCGTAGCTAAAGCTTCCTTACCCCAGGCATCTGTAGGGGCGACATTCGTGGCAACGAGTATCTCTTTTTGTTCAAGTTCAAGATTCGTGAGTGGAAAACGATTGTAATGATTAGTGATCGTTCTCAAGTTAAGAGAAGACGCATACCCCACTGGAATAACATCGTAATAAGAACCGAAAATGTAGGTAGCTCCGGCTTTTACCAGGCTGTCAGCTAATTGTTTACGCTCTTGGCTTGCTGCCTGCTTCATCGTGATACTTGAAGAAATCGTGGTGAGATACGTTGAATTATGGCTCAGTGTTGAAATAGCTGAGACCGCGATAACAACGCACGTGACTGTGACTCCCACAAGCTTCTTGTTGAATAAACTTGGTAGGGCTCCGAGCGATATCCAAAAAAGAATTGCCAGACCAGAGCTATATATCCAAACTGGATCAACAAAAGTAATGAACCCGAACATTGTCAATATCGCAACAATCCACGCTAGAGCCAGGGCGGTAGCGCCCCCGATCCAATGCTTCGAGCCGATCGACTTTGCGACTCCGACTATTGAGACGATGAGGATCGTGAGAATGAATATCAACATTACGATTGACTGCACGCTCCCAGACATGAATGTGTGGGAAGGGGCTAGCCCTATTCCATATGGAAGCAGAGCGAGCATGTAATCAGGAATCCCATTGAGCCCTAGAACTGCGCCCCCCATATCCCAGTAATAACTCAGGGAAATGAATGCCCCATGTGAGGGGTCCCATGTGTTTACTCCCGAATTAACGACATAACTGGCGGCCGCAGGTGCAACTCCAAACCCCGCGCCAAGAACTGAAACTGCATACAAGCGTAGGTTCCGTTTGCTACGCATCAATACTAGAGAAACGATTGGAACGATAAGCAAAATAATCGCTGGGTGAGCGAAGAATCCCAGCCCAAGCAGCACTCCACTGACCAGGGCGTAAATGTAATGACTTCTGGTGGCTATTCCATCACCTGACGTGTTCAGCACCTTCGCCAAGATCAGGGAACCTGCTGTCACTAGCAACCAAGCCATATCCCAGTTTGGCTGTAGCCACCACACTCCGACCGTGTTTCCTTGAGGGCCAAGTTGCCCGTGAATAATGGCCGGCCCCACCGCAATTCCAATGAGAAAGGCCCATTTTGGTGCCTTCGCAAACAATTCAAGAAACAATTTTGCTACAAGGAACCCGGTAAGAAAAGCAAGTAGCGGTCGGACTGCTCCGTTTGCATAAAAATTCCCGGGCGCTAACCATTCGGCGGCTATTGAAAATGGATACTCCAGAGGGCCACCATGCTTTTGTCCAGGAAAAGCGAGAACTACTCGTGGATCAGCCAGAACAGTTTGGACCTGGATGCCGTCTGCAAGAATATCTTGGTTGGGAATCGTGGTGAGCCAGCCCAATAAAGCCCATGCAAAACAAAAAAATCCGGAAGTTAGCGCAAACCAGTGTCGTCGAATCAGTGTCATGCACGAACCCGGAAGAGAGGTCGAATTGGTTCGCACTCCAGACGCTCTCTGAGGTTGTTATTGGACATTCCGTCGCATACTTCCGTGAGCGCTTCACTATATGCAGTTGAAACAACTTCAAGATCTGCGTCAGCAAATGCCGTCGTCACATCATGTGTATTCAACAGCAAGACTCCGCGCCGCAGCATCTCCTGAAGGAATAGAGTTTTAGCCTGGGCAAGCGTCTCGGGATCATCGATATTCCACTGTTGGAATATCCACGAATCATGTCCGGCAAAATTCAAAAATTCTTGCGATGCAACCGGCCGCTTCGCGTTGATTCTCTTGACGAGGTCGCTACCAAGCTCTGCAAGCCGACGTGTCGGAACCCCCGTCGCCATCCGATTGAGCACCACTCGGGCTGCGGCCAGCGATAGCGTCTCACCACCAAAGGTTCCCGAGAAGAAGATGTTCGGCATAACATCAAGAATTTCCTTCTTGCCAACGATCGCTGACAATGGGAAACCATTGGCCATCGCCTTACCAAAAGCCGCCAAGTCTGGTGTAACTCCAAAGAATTCCTGCGCTCCGCCAGCTGCGAACCTGAAGCCTGTGAGCATTTCATCGAAAACTAAAACAATGCCGTTTTCTTCCGTGATTCGCCTCACCTCAGCAAGATAATTCTCGGCTGGCCAAGTTGATGTCATCGGTTCCATGATTAACGCAGCAATGTCACCATTAAGCTCACTAATTTTTTGTGTGAGCGAATCTAAATTGTTGTACTCAATGGAGTGAGTCAAGGCCCTCACCGGCTCCGGGACACCTAGGTTCATTGTGGTGCTACCGATGTACCAATCTTGCCAGCCGTGGTAACCGCACACGATGATGTGATTGCGACCGGTGAATGCTCTAGCCAAGCGAATTGCGGCGGAAGTCGCATCGGATCCATTCTTAGCAAAACGAACTTTTTCAGCGCAAGGAATCAAGCTGACAAGTTGTTCAGCGACTTCAGCTTCAATCGGGTGAGCAAGACTCAGCGTCACGCCATCACGCAATTGTTTGATGACTGCCTCGTCGATTTCTTCGTCACCGTAACCGAGTGCTACCGCGCCAAGTGAACTCACTAAGTCGACGTACTCATTTCCGTCAATATCCCAAGTTCTGGAGCCCTTGGAACGCTTGGCAAAAAGTGGCGCTGCACCGACAGGATATTGAGTTCGCGACTTACTAAACGTTTGTGATCCAAGAGGAATAACTGCCTCAGCTCTGGCTAGGTATTCGACAGAACGGGCGTAGCGCTCAGTGAGGCTGGACATTCATGGCTCCCGTGTCAATTCCTTGGAGCGCTGCATTTCGCAACGCATCTTGGTCAGTTCGTATTCTTTCAGGGTGTCTGTCTAGATAGCCCAAAATCTCTTCAACATCGAATGATTCATTACTCGGGAAGAGTTCCGCGTAAATTGCTCGAACGAAGGACATGTCTTCTGGGGTGTCGACTGTCCATCGATAATTCCCAAGATTTACGGGACTTTGAAAATTTCTTAATTGGTATTTTTCTGGATGTCGATAAACACCCAAGGTGACGTGTTCGCGTTCAGCCAGATCCGTAGCGTTCAAGGCCACCTCCCTCAGCACAGTGGCCTTGACCACTTCAACATCGAGCCCGTCTGGGTACGTCGGTGTGAGCGTGTTAGATACATAGTCATCATCGTGCTTGTAAAACTCGGAAACGATCTGGTCAATCAATACGGGTGAGGTGAGAGGACAATCGGCCGTGAGCCGCACAACCACATCAGGTTCATATTCGTCGATTACCCCAATAAATCGGCCAAGCACATCATTCAGGTCGCCTCGAAATACTTGGTAGCCGGCGGCAGCCACGATTTGAGCTAACGGGTTATCGCTGGGGTCCGCGGAAGTTGCGACAACAATTTGATCTAACTTTGAGGCCAGACTGATCCGCTCTAACTGTCGGATGACCATGGGCTGGCCCGCTAGATCCTCCAGAACTTTTCCTGGAAATCTCGTTGACGTCATCCGCGCCTGAACGATCGCGATGGTTGCCACGGCGTAAGTCTCACAGATCAGCCCTTGAACTGCTGTTCTGGATCGCATTAACGCGGCTTTTTGTGTCCACACCTCGTTATGCTTCCCAAAAAGTGCAGCCAGCTAAATCGAGCCAGAAAGTATCCGAGTTGTATCAACAAGCAGCCGACAGACTCCTCATCACAATCGGATCAGTTTCGAGACGGCTCATCGAGATGCCGTCCGCTCTGTTCGTCAGCATCGTTGCGGGAATTGGGATTCTCAAGATAGGCATCGGTTGGTACGGGGCTGACCAAATCATGGCCTCCGCCAACGCACTGCCGAAGCCGCATGACTACTCAAGCTCTGGTCTCCTTGGACCCGCCCTTATTAGGGTACTCGGGTTGGATGCCGCGGGCTGGGCACTTCTGGCTGTGCTGCTCATCGCTGCAGCGGTTATCTTGCCCGTCCTTGCCACTCGCTTGAGATCAACAGATACGAAGATCTGGCGGCTCGCTCTCATCATGTTTATTTGTTGGCCTGCCGCTTTCACCTCCATTCAATTCCTGGGCCACTATCAGGATGTTTTGCCAATATCTGTTGTGATCGCCATGATTTCTCGTAATCGAGTCTTAATCGGGATCGGCCTCGCGCTTGCTGCGCTCTCCAACCCAGAACAAGCAATGTTTGGTTTCATCGCTCTGCTGATCGCTTCTTGGGCTCCGCCCCTGCGAATTTGGCGACAACGCGCAATTGCGGGTGTTGTCGTAGCCGCTCTTTGGTCTGTCTTAGCGCACGCTTGGTTGGCTTCAAACGATATTCCAAGTCGCTTTGAAATGCTTAGCACCGATCTTCAATACAGCGTCAGTGCCAACGTGTCTGCTGGTCTCACCGGTATTTATTCCTGGTGGGGGCCTTGGTGGCTCTTGGTCATTCTCTTAGCTTTGATGAGTGGGAAAAAAGGAATATTCCCGTTTTTGATCGGTGCCGTTGCCTTACCTGGGGCACTTACCATCATCACGGTTGATGGAACTCGGGTCTTTGCCTCGATAGCTGCGCCGATCGGTGTCGCTATGGCCCTGTCCTACCTCGGCGCGTCTGGCCTGACAGACAAGAAACCGAAGGAACAAGCACCTCTAAATTCCGCGAACTCATTGACGAATTCAATAGCGCTTTGGGCTTGCGCCTTAGTGCTGCTCCCAGCCCTTATGAGCAATGTTGGAGCATCAACTTTTCTCTCGAATTGGCAATTCGTCGTAACACAGGTAACCGATCGCCTGCAATAAATCTGCCCTAACTCCAATTGCGCGGATCCACAAGGTTGAAATCTGCAGAAGCATCAAACAATTGAATATCGATGAGCGAATTCACGCGCCATAGCTCAATGATCTGTGACAGCTCAAAGACACTCGTTGCACCTACTACAACTTGATTAACCCAGCTCAATGACTTCACAAACGTAAGTGCGACTTCAACAGCATTCAGGCAATGGTGTTCGCAGGTATTAAAGAACTCACGAACATCCGAGTGCTGGCCAAGCGCTGAATCACTTCTCGCCGCGAGTAACCCTTGCAGGAAGACGCTACGTGCCTGAATCTCGCATCCCTGAGCCACAAGGGCGTCAATCGCGACCGATCCGATGAGCCGTCGATCAAGAATGCTGACTGGCACCTGCACAGCGTCAACGGTTCCGAAAATAGCCAAGGCACGCTTCAGGTCATGCTCGCCGTAGGCAGAAATCCCGATTTTTTCGATTTTTCCCTGCTCTTTTACTTCTTTGATGGCTTTGGCAGCGACCATGGCTTCTTGATCAGTTAACGAGGACCAGTCGTGAATAAGGCAGCCTCGGATTTCATCCACCCCAAGTCTGGCAAGACTCTCAGAGATCTGAATTGGGATGGGGATCGAGCCTGAGCCCTTCACTTTGGTCGTGATTGCAAACTTCTTTGCCCATGGGGCTAGCCGGGCTTCAGCATCTCCGTAGCCGGCGGCAGTGTCAGCGAATCTGATCCCTGCTTCCAGAGCGACCTCAGCAATTTCGGCTATCTGCTGGTCGGTCAGGCGGCCAAGACGGTTTGTGACGCCATAGGCGTTGCCCCATTGAGCTGTACCCAGAACTAGAGCCTGCATGACCAGATGATTGCACCTCTCCCGGCTAGACTGAGCGCCGCTCGCCCATGAGCCCCAAAACCAAGTTAGAGGAGCAACGTGACCACTTTTGAAGGCGCGTCCATCCTCATCACCGGTGGCACCGGCTCATTTGGCAAGGCTTTCCTTGCTCAAGTGCTTGAAACCTGTAATCCGGCCCGAGTTGTGATCTTTTCTCGGGATGAGCTTAAGCAATACGAAATGCGCCAAATCTGGGGCGACGACCCACGAGTGCGCTTCTTCATCGGCGATATTCGCGACCGTGACCGTCTCCAAATGGCTCTACGCGGGGTTGATTACGTGGTTCATGCGGCAGCTCTTAAGCAGGTCGATACCGCTGAATACAACCCAATGGAATATGTCAAGACCAACATCTTGGGTTCAGAGAATGTTATTCAGGCATCCCTAGATGCCGGCGTGAAGAAAGTCGTGGCGCTATCCACTGACAAGGCTTCCTCCCCCGTCAACCTTTATGGCGCCACCAAGCTCACTGCAGACAAGCTCTTTATTTCTAGTAATCACTACGCAGTCGATGGTGGCACTCGCTTCTCGGTTGTTCGCTACGGCAACGTTATGGGAAGCCGCGGCTCTGTTATTCCGTTCTTCCGCAATCTCGCGGCTGCCGGAAAGCCCATACCTATTACTGACACTCGGATGACTCGCTTTTGGATCACGCTTCCTCAAGCTGTTGACTTTGTGATCGATTCATTTGCTGACATGTCGGGCGGAGAGCTCTACGTCCCACGCATTCCAAGCATGAAGGTTGTCGATCTTGCTGAAGCGATCGCGCCAGGTGCTGAACTCGTTGATATCGGAATTCGTCCCGGTGAAAAACTTCACGAAGAAATGATTTCAACTGAAGACGCGCGCAGAACCGTGAAACGCGCTGACCGGTATGTGGTGCAGCCGACATTGGCAATGTGGGGCGGATTTAAAGAGTCCGCCGGTGAAAGTGTTCCCGATAACTTTGCCTACACCTCAGATAACAATGACCAGTGGCTAGACGTTCCACAGCTTCGTGCGATGCTGGATGAATTAGGGCTGTGACCGCGGATTCCACATGGCTTGTGACTGGAGCCAATGGGTTTCTAGGTGTTAATGCGGGGTTTTTCTTAAATCCTTTGGTTACTCCCATTGGTGCGGTCAGATCTATTTCCTCAAGTTCCGCCTTTGCCGATGTCATCGGTTTCGATATCACTGATCACCTAGCTACCGCACGCGCGCTTGAGGAACTTCGCCCTGCTGTTGTGCTTAACACTGCAGCTGTAGCGAGTCACGAACTTTGCGAACAGGATCCGGAGCTAGCTCGCAAGGTGAACACGGACGCAGTGCGCAATCTCGCTCAAGTATGCGCAAATATTGATGCTCGCTTCATTCAGATTTCTACTGACGCAGTTTTCGATGGTGTGACTGGAAACTACGCAGAAACTGATGATGCAACACCGTTTTCTGTTTACGGACAGACCAAACTTGAAGGCGAAGTTGCCGCTCTTGAAGTGAATCCAGATTCTCTGATTATTCGCACGAATTTCTTTGGGTGGAGCCCCACGGGCACTCGTTCCATTCTGGAATTTTTCGTCAACTCTTTGAGCGACGGAAAGAGCGTCAATGGCTATTCCGATTACGTCGTGTCGTCGATTTACGCGCAGGACCTACTTCAAACTATTTGGGACCTCAACTCACTAAGCGCAAGCGGAATTTTCCATTGCGTTGCAAGCGATTCCTCATCAAAGTTTGATTTTGGTCTCGCGATCGCTCGCGCCTGGGCTTTGGATTCCGAACTCATCCACGCCTCGACTTCGCCGCACGATGGCAATGGAATTTCGCGAGTGAGAGACCTGAGCCTTGCGACCGGCAAAGTAGCGCAAGTTTTGGGAAGGGAGCTACCCACTCAAGCTCAAGGATTACAGCACGCGTATGCAGACCGCGATCAACTCAGGAATCTGATTTTGCATGCCAACGATTCTTCCAACTTGTCTTGATCCATGAGTCGTAGCGCATCGCAGTAAAAGCCACAAGAAATGGTAATGACTTCACCTTGTCGCTTGCGTCAAGATTCATTAATGGTTCAACGAGATCAACTCTTGCTGGATGCAAATACGACTTCGTTCGGCGCTTGAATCCCCATCCGGATTTCTTGCCAGCTTTGAACACCTCAGCATCAGAGATGCCATACATCTTGCAACGAATTACAACTTCGCTCCAAGAAGTTTTGCCGACCTCATGAACAACCGCATCAGAAATCGCGAAGGTTGCACCGAACTCTTTTGCCCATCGCTCACAGAGTTCTGAATCATCCGAAAAACGCCGTGTTGGATCGTAAGGGTGCGCTCTTAAAGTGTTGCCATTAAAAAGCGTTGGTGTTCCAATGACTGCAGCAGGTCCAGGTAGGAATCGACCTTTGCGCCAGGCGTTGAGTCCATTGGAAACATAGTCATCGCCCTCAATAAATGTCTGGGCACTCACACCTTGCAGGTTCGCATCTTTGACATTCGTTTGCTTTGTGAGCGCCGTGATCATTTTTTCGAGCTCACCAGATGGCATCACATTGTCTGATCCCATGTTCAGGATTAGAGGCTTAGTGGTCTGCTCGATGCCAATATTGCGAGCCATCCCGAGGCCCTGACCTGGATCGGTGAGCACTTTGTCAGCAAACTGCTCCGCAATCTCCTTGGTTCCATCAAATGAATTCGCGTCAACAACAATGAGTTCAGTTACTCCCGCTGCTCTCAAGCTTTGTAAGCATCGCTCAATGCCACTGATTGAATTCATTGTGCAGACCACTGCGGATACATCCTGCGGCCCCAGGTTTTGCATTGTCATTACAAACCTAGAAGCGCTGCTTGACGATCAAAATCAGCTACTTGCGCGCGCACCTCATCGAAAGTGCCGCGAGCTGTGATGCGTCCACCTTCGAGATAGAGCATTTGATCAGCTCTTCTCACTGTTGCGAGTCGGTGAGCAACGGTGATTGTTGTTACTTGGCCTTCTAGTTCATCAAGAGTCTGCACGATTGATTGCTCAGTTTCGGCATCAAGCGCGCTGGTGGCTTCATCGAGAACCAGAAGTCTTGGTCGCGTATAGAGGGCGCGGGCGATACCGAGACGTTGGCGTTGGCCACCACTGAGGCGGAAGCCTCGCTCACCAATTTTCGTGTCTAAGCCTTCGCGGCTTTCGCTCAGAAAATCTGCAAGGTGCGCGCGATTGAGCGCATCCCAAACTAATTCATCATCGATCAGGTCTCTTGGAAGTCCAAGAGCAACGTTTTCGCGCACTGTGCCCTCGACTAAGGCCACGGCTTGCGGCACATAAGCAATTGCGCCCGGCCAGCGGTTAATGGCTTCACGTGGGCTCACACCGCTGATCGTCACTGTTCCCGATTGCGGCTCCATGACTCCCAGAATCACATCAGCCAATGTTGACTTGCCCGCGCCTGTTGAACCCACGAGCGCTACTGATTCACCAGGACGCACAAGAAGATGCGCATCGACAAGGGCTGGTTCGGATGCATCGCTATACGTCATCGACACATCGGTTACAACGACTGTCGCATCAAAGTCCGGGTAACCATTCGCAATGTGTTCGTGAATGCGTTGCGCAGTCATGCGCTCACTGGCTGGCTTTGATGAATTCATCCCTTTACCGCGCAGATAGTCAGCAAGGAAGAATGTCGGTTGCGCTTGAACGGCAGCATTACGGATGGTGATTGTTGCGCCTTGCAGTCGCAGCAGCGCAGGGATCACGCGTGAACCGGCTGCCAAGAAAAGAGCGGTGGTCGCAGCGGCGGCGGCCCAATCCTTGGTAAGAAATTGAACAACGCCAAGGAGCAGCACGCCAAAGTAAAGCGCAGCTTCGAGCACGTACTTTGGAATTTCCATGATGAAGGCACTCGTGGCACTTGCGGTTGCATAGTTGCCAACAATGCCTTCGTATCGCCCAATGTAGAGATCGCGTCGATTCAGCACGGTTGCTTCACGATAGGTCGAGAGTGCTTCAGAAACTGCTGTGAGGGTGTTGATTGAACTTTCGGTAATGATTCGTGCGTTGCGTTCAGTCCACTTATTTAGTGTTCTACCAAGGACGGCAACAACAATCCCGAAGAAACCAATGGCCACCAGTGTGAGCACTGGGTCATATACGAGCAACGCGATACCGATGATGGAAAAGAGGAAGACTTCAGAGGCGATCGTGATGGACGAGCCAAGCAGCGAGACGGTTGCCGCACCTACTCCGGAACCAAGCGCATAAATTGCTTCACTTGTGGTCCAGCGCTGGACTTCAACGAGTGGGCGGTTCAAGAATTCTTGGGCTAGACGCACTGAAACATCGCGTTGCCGGTTGGCCAGGAAACGGATCACTCTGCGAGTCATCACTGCGGAAAGAATTGTTTTCAAGATCAGGATCGTTACTGCGCTTACCGCAATCACGACGGTCAGTTGGGAAACAGTGAGATCGTCCAGCCCGATTTTGCTCAGCAGGTTTTGCACCCACGCTGGTGCGCTATCCAGGCCGATACCTGACACCGCGACCGCAGCAACTAACCCAACGAGAGCGATGCCGATCAGATCAAGCAGTCCAAGTGAAATCTGAATGCCCGCAGCTAAAAAAAGTAACTTTCGCTTTTCTTGCGGCAGCAGTTCTACGGCTTGCCGAACTGACGCTTTTACGCCAGGACTGGTGAAATCAGTCACCGAAAGTCCATTATGGGAATTGTCCGGCTCGTTCGGCAGTCGATCGGAACTCTCACTCACAGCGGATAACGTACCGGTGTCCCCATATTCCTTGGTGCTTGGAGAAACATGACTGACCTATTCATCGGCGTGGTGAGCCATGAAGGCAGCCGATTTGCCCTTAACCAAGGGGAAACTGGGCTCGCTTTCACCCTCCAGCGAGTTCTGAGCGCCTCCGGCGTGTCTAGCGAGGTTTCGGTAAACACCCGCAATGACTGGACCCCTGCGCTGCTGAACATCACCCCTGGGGTGGCTCTGGCCTCGGCTCGGGCCAGTTTGGCCTTTGAGCAGACCTGGCAGCGCTACCTCGATGAGGAAACTCCCTCGCCTTTCTTTACTCGAGCTCGCAAATACTGGGAATTTCGCGCCCGCCGCTGGGCCTTGGGCTTGAAATCTAAGAAAAAGGCCTTTGGCGTCTCTTCCATCACTGCCGTTCAGCGGCTGGCAAATATCGAGCTTTCACACGTAAACCTGTGGCAGCAGGGGGTAGCAAGTGGAGCCCGCTGGGTGCTGATCCTTGAAGATGACGGCGGATGCGCTGATATCGATGATCTGGCTGCCGGCATTGTGGGCCTCCTAAGTTCTACCGATTTCGTTGGCGAAGGCGGGGTCGGTCGGAGGTACGTCAACATTTCCGCCTCCTTTGAATCTCATCAACTGGGTGTGAACCACCTGCTCAGTTCAACTCCTCTGATGTGGGCTGGTTCAGTAGATCGAAGCATCCAGGCTTCCTCGCGTCCGATCACGAATACGGTTTGTGCGATTTTGTACAACACAGAGCTGCTTGCACTCATCTTGAGCAAATTCGCAGACATGGCTTTTTCTCCAGTCATCCCCATCGATTTCAAACTCAATGCCGCGCTCATCGCCTTGTTTAGGCAGGGGCAGCTTGGCGACGGCGACTGCTTGCAGGTGCAACCAGCCCCAATAGTGCAGATGTCTATGCACGAGATGGGATGATTCCCCGATGAAAAGTTACGAGCGCGCGGTTGACTCAGTTGCTCGGCGCTTTGGGCTCCAGATTTCACGGGTGAATAGCGCGGGCACTCGGCTCCCGGTTGAAGCAACTTCAGCTGATGCAGAACTCATTGCTTCCCTTCGTCCCTTCACGATGACCAGCGCAGAGCGGCTGTGGAGTTTGATCGGTGCGGTTCGCTACGTCACTGATGCAGGGCTTGCAGGAGATTTTGTTGAGTGTGGAGTTTGGCGCGGCGGCAGCGTGATGGCTATGGCCAAAGAACTCAACCGGCTGTCAGTCACTGATCGTCAGATCTGGCTCTACGACACCTATGCAGGGATGACTGCACCTACCGATTTCGATGTTGAAGCTGGCACTGGCGTTACCGCCACTGAAATGCTCTCGACGACTGAAATCGGAGATGGCAACAACGTGTGGTGCGTTGCCGGCCGCGCTGACGTTGAAGCAAATGTGCGCAGCACCGATTACCCCTTCTCGAATTTTCACTTTGTTGAAGGCGACGTCGCGCAGACCCTGCACACTTCTGTTCCAGAAAAGATCGCACTTCTTCGACTCGATACCGATTGGTATGAATCCACACGCGTTGGTCTCGAAGTCTTGTATCCACGCCTAGTTCCAGGTGGCGTTTGCATTCTTGATGATTACGGCCACTGGCAAGGCGCTCGCACCGCTGTAGACGAATACTTCGCAACTCTTGGTCATCGCCCTTACATGCATCCAATTGACTACTCAGGCCGCGTGTTCATCAAGAACGGATGACGGGATGACTGACCAGCCTTGGCTCAGCATCATCACTGTTGTGAAAGATGCCCCCACAGATTTCGCACGAACTCTTGAATCCCTTCGCACTCAAAATCTTGTCGGGGTGCAATACCTCGTGATTGACAGTTCCGCTGATTCTGCTGTGATACCAACAACTCTTGAGCAATCAGGTATCTCGTTTTCCTATCAGTGGTGTGAGCCCGCTGGTATTTACGCAGCGATGAACATCGGGCTGAACCAAGCAACGGGCACTTACGTGTATTTCCTTAATGCCGGTGATGAATTACTTCCTGAAGTTCTGGCACAGGTCTTGTCAGCATCCGCTGGCTGCACTGCTCCCTGGCTTATTGGGCAAGTTGAAGTGGAATCTGTGACCGGTGCGCGCGTTACAACTCCGGAGTGGAACTTTGCTGCTGAACAAAAGGCACTTTTTGCTCGAGGCATCTTCGCCCCTCACCAAGGAACCTTTGCGCGCATTGAAGCGCTGCGCACCGCTGGTGGCTTCAACGAAAACTTTCGCATTGCAGCTGACTACGCGGCTTTTCTCAAGCTCACACTTGTCAGCACGCCGGTGATGTTGCCTTTGACGATCGCGCGATTTTATGAAGGTGGTCTCTCCACTCAGAAGTGGCAGGATTCGTTCAAAGAATTTCATCAAGCACGCGTATCGATTCTTGCACCGCAGGGAATGCAGGCAGTTGCTGAACGCTTTTACACCGCGCGTCAATTCGTTGCAGTTGGTCTGTATCGGGGCATCTGGTCCAAGATCGTGAAGCCGTAACTCGGGCGCTCTGCTTCTTACTGCAGCCGTTAGTTAGCTAGCAATTTCTTTGCTCGTCGCTGCACTTCGTTCGCTGCAAATCTTGTAGCCACCCGAACCGGTGCTTCCCAGATCCATTTGAATTTCTTTGCGGTCTTAGAAAGCGCTGCCCGTTTAGCCCGCTCGGACTCAGCAATATTGGTGTTGCGATCATCCACGGTCAGTGAATCGGGATGCCATCTAAATGAAGAGACGATCTGA
>JBIIAA010000126.1:0-4889 GCA_044240165.1 Candidatus Nanopelagicales bacterium | reverse complement strand
AGGCACTGTCTCCTGAATCTGGTTCCATCGTGACAACTACGAGTGAAGTTGGCACACTTAGGCAGGTGGGATTAGCGATAGTTACCGGTGGATCTCGAGGACTTGGCTATGAATGTGCAGGAGCGCTGCGGAGTTTGGGTCACAGTGTTGTATTAGTTGCTAAAGACCGTGATCGCTTAGCGCAGGCTGCAGCGGAGTTATCCTGTGATTTTCGGTCGGTAGATCTTGAAGACATTGATGCTGCAAAGAAATGCTTTGATGAAATTTTAGAAAGTTTTGGTGTTCCCCAAATTCTCATACTTGCGCATGGTGTCATGAGTGAAAGAATCTCAAAGACTTTGAAAACTGACAATTCAGAATGGCGCCGAGTAATGGCCATTAATCTTGATTCAGTGTTCTGTGCTGTAAATACCTTGGCGGCGCCCATGGCCGAGGCTCGAGATGGACGGGTAGTTATTTTCTCTGCATGTCTTGGACGTATGTCAGGCCCAGGAAACACGGGGGGATTAGCGCCTTATCGAGTGAGTAAAGCTGGTGTGAATGCACTGGTTCGAAACTTGGCTCATGAAACTGGACTAGGGAGTCGAGGTTTTCTCGTTGATGCCGTCTGTCCTGGTCATTCGCGCACAGATATGGGCGGTCCTAAAGCTGCGTTATCAGCGCAGGAGGGTGCCGGAACTGCAATCTGGTTAGCGACCCGCAACTTCGATCTAGCTGGGGTCACGCAGCAAGAGAAATCAACAGGATTGTTGTGGGAAAAAATGCAAGTAGTTGACTGGTGAGTAACAAGTAGGTGACCAGTGAGTAAGCGACCTAGAGAAGGCACCTCTCTCGTTGGTCTTCAGGACTTCCAACTCGGCCGCCGAGACGCACTGCTGCCTGCCGTGAATTTCCTCGCAGAATCACCTTGAGGTTCGCCGCCACACCGCAATCCCAAGGCCGGCACAGTGCGGGTTGAAATCCCATTGGGGAGCTAGTCGCGACACGCACTTGGGCCCGAGTTTGGGAAATTCAGGAATTCGACTTACCGTCTACCCATGGCCAAACCATCACCCTTCAATTCGTCCAATAACCCTGTGCTCTCTCGCTACGAACAGCCTGCTGTTGCGGGCGCTCCAGGGTTTGCCTACGACGAGGGCAAAACAGCTCTTGCAGAGGCCTCGGGCGGTTCCTCAGGCACGCTTGACCAACAATTCGCAACGGTCACTGCCGGTGGAGGTGCTCGCGTCACGATCGCTGATGTGATTATGAAATCCACCCTCGTTTTCATCATCACCGTGGTGTTTGCGATCGTGGGTTGGAACACCTATCCGAGCGCACCATTCATGCTCATCGTGGCTTTGGTCGCTGGCCTAGGACTGGGCTTTGCCAATGTGCTCAAGCGTCAAGTCTCACCTCCTTTGGTGCTGCTGTATGCCGTAGCTCAGGGCTACCTTCTAGGTGCGATCAGTTATTGGTACAACGATTACGCGCAGTCCATTCAGTACCAAGGGCTCATTCAGCAAGCAGTGATTGGCACGATGACAGCCTTCGCAGTGATGCTGTTCCTGTACGGCACTGGGATCGTGAAAGTCACCGGAAAATTTGTTCGCGTCATGATGATGGCGATGATCAGTTACGGCCTAATCGCCGTTGCTTCACTTATTGGTGCGTTATTCGGCGTCGGTGATGGCTGGGGTTTCTACGGTGTTGGAACCTTAGGTCTGATCTTGTGTTTAGTCGGTGTCTTACTTGCGTCACTCACCTTGATGCTTGACTTTGAAGCCATCAAACAAGGTATTGCGTTGGGTGCCCCTGAGCGCGAGTCATGGCGGATGGCCTTTGGGCTTTTGATGACCTTGGTTTGGCTATACCTTGAAATCCTTCGCTTCCTCGCGATTTTCGCCGGGCGCGACTAATTCATAAGGTCATTCACAGCACGCATACTTTCTAAGGAAGTTCGCGTCGCGCAGTGGTGAGAGCCGCGGTAACTTGCACTATTTGCTGATCGTCGCGCGCCGCTGCGCGAGCATCACGTGCCAACACCATCACTACGTCACCACAAGCGCGCGATTGGTAACTGGGTAGATCCGATGGAGCTGAGTCGCCGAAGAATGCGCAAAGTCGTAATAGCTCAGTTGTGAGTCGCTCAACTGGCTCGACAGCGTCAGGCAACTTGTTGAGCGGCATGGTCCGCAATCTCGTGACAACGCGGTTAAGTTCTGAGTCAAACTCTTCAGGTATGGATTGCTCGACCATGATTTAGACGAGTTCTGGAAGCGGAACACCAGTGAGTGCATGGCATCTGTATCCGTTTGGATGCACCTCTAGATAGCGCTGATGAAAAGGCTCTGCCGGGTAGTAGGTGAAGTCGTCTGCAGGAAATATCTCTGTGGTTATTGCGCCGTAGCCTTTTTCGCTAATAACTGAGTTGTAGGCAGAACAAGTTTTTTTCGCAAGCTCAAGTTGTTCTGTGTTTGTTGTGAAAATTGCACTGCGGTATTGCGTTCCCATGTCATTTCCTTGACGCATGCCTTGGGTGGGGTCATGGCGCTCCCAGAAGATGCGCAAAATTTCAAACGTCGAAATCACCGAAGGGTCGTAGGTGACCCGCACCGTTTCTGTGTGACCAGTGCGACCGGTGCAGACTTCTTCATACGAGGGATTGGGGTACACGCCACCCATGTATCCGACATTTGTTTCTACCACTCCAGGCGTGAGCCAATAAATTTCTTCAGCCCCCCAGAAGCAACCCATCGCAACGTAAAGAGTCTGTGGATCTGCAGAATCGCTCATGGCCTAAGCGTACGCCGAACTAGTGAGCAGCAGGAGCGGTGTTGCGCACTCGGCCAAGGGTTTCTGGCATGACCCAGACCACGGCAACCGCAACTATCGACAGGATCGCGCCGACTCCAAAGGCCCAGTCGTAATCCAACGTGTCAACCAAGAAACCGGCAGCCAACGGACCAAGAATCATGCCGAGGTCTGCCGTCATCTGGAAGGTTGCGACCACGATGCCGCCACGTTTGCCACCGACGATGTCGCCAACCACTGCGGCTGGAGCGGATCCCAGGAATGCAGCTGAGACGCCTTGAACTGCCATGGATGCGAAGAAGAGGATCGGCCCGATGAGCGAAGCAGTGCCGAAACCATTCGTCAAAATGTCTGAGGCTGTCAAAATAATCATGCCCACAGCCAACGTCGAGGTACCGATCCGCATGGCTTTTCGTCTGCCAACGGTGTCTGCCATGCGACCAGCCGGCATCAGTAAGACGGCTTGCACGACCGCAGCAACCAAGAATCCAAGGCCTGCCATGGATGCGCCTCGATCGAGTGCTTCGGTGATGAAGAGAGGCACGATGGAGATTCGTAGACCAAAGGAAACAAAACCGGTAACGAGGTTGACCATGAGCGCTGCCCGATAGGCGCCGTCGCCTAAGGCTTCGCGAAGTGATTCCTGTTTCTCATCTTGTCCCGGGGCGATTTCCTCTTCAAGTTCTTGAAGTTTGGCCTTGGATAAGAAGAACAAGCTCACGAATGAAGCAATTAACAAGCAGGTGGCATACACATAAAACGGGGCCCGGATTGACCACGCAACGATCAGCCCACCAAATGCGGGGCCGGCCACACCGCCAAGCAAGAATCCTCCTTGGAACGCACTTGCTGAGCGGCCTCGTTGGTCAGGTTTTGAGACTCGAAGCAATAACGAGAGTGCAGAAACGGTGAACATCGACGACCCGATACCGGTGATCCCGCGCCAGAACAGAAGTTCCCAGTAGGTGTGGCTGGTCCCTGCGGCAAAACTGGTCAGAGCAACAAGAAATAGTCCGCTCGAGAGGACGAGCCGCTCGCCGAAGCGGTTCGCCAACATGCCAGCAAACGGCGACATGATGAATCTGGTGAGTGCCATTGCCGAGATAACTGCACTGGCTTCAAGAGCAGTAACGCCAAACGAACGGGCAAAGACGGGAATCGCGGGGGCCAAGATGCCAAAACCGATAGAGACGAAAAAGGCGATGGCGGACAGCACCGCAACTTCGGTCGGAAGGTCTCGAAGTAGCGGCGATCTTTGCACCAGATGGTGTGGACGCCAGGAAGTCATTGAAGACCACTCTATCCTTGAGGATGTGAGCAACGCAGGCGGATTATCGATCGTTGATCGTGATCGAGCATTGGTCTATTCAACTGAGGATGCCTGGTCAAAAATGTTGGACCGGGGAGGCAGATGTGATTTCTTTGGTTCTACCTTCACGCTTCCGACTCAACGCATCATTGGCGACCTGCCAACAATGCAGCGGCTGGTTGACCATTGGTTGCGCTCAAGTCAATTACAGCAAGCTTTTCCAGGGCTCTCTGGATTGCAGGTGCGATCCCGTCAAGGTCAGACCAAAGCGCACTATGAACCGGCCGGAATCATTGCCATCCCGATAGAGCAGCCGTGGGCTTGCAAAGAGGCTGTCTTGGCACATGAGGTGGCCCATCACTGTTCCTGGTCTCCAGATTTGGCTCCTCATGGGCCGCAGTTTCGTAGCGCCCTCATTCAGGTAGCTCAGGTGGCCTTTGGGCAAGAGGCGGCATTGGTTCTGAGAGCGGGTTACGACGGAGCTGGTTTGGAGGTGACGTATGCCCCTTGAGCGAATAAGCGCGCTGCTGGCTAAAGCTGAGCGCACTGACAATGAACATGAGGCTGATGCCTATCTCATGAAAGCCCAAGCACTCGCTACTGCGGCGAGCATTGATTTAGCGCTAGCGCAGGCACACATTAAGAAGAAAGAGGAACGCACTTCACCTGAAATGCGAACGATCACTATTGGTGAAAAAGGCAAGCGGGCGAATCAACATTTGATTTCTTTATTTATCGCGGCTGCTCACGCAAATGACATACAGGTTGACATTGCATCGAATTCAAC
>JBIIAA010000035.1:0-15967 GCA_044240165.1 Candidatus Nanopelagicales bacterium | reverse complement strand
ATCCAAACTTTGCCCAAGTACTGGTGATTCTTAAACGACATGCTGCTTTGTTATGTGATGACTACGGCGAATACAAAGGCATTCGTGACATGCGCAAGCACATGGCTTGGTACCTCAAAGGTTTTAGCGTGAAACAGCAAGTTCGACTTGCAATGGGAAATGTTGAGAGTCTCGAGCAGTTAGACCTGCTCGTATCTGAGATTGATGCAGATCAAGAATTCAATGTCGAAGTTGGTGCAGGTCCGCGTGGTCGCACCTCTGGTGGCCGTCGTCCCTCCCTGCCGGAAGGCTGGCTGGATTCGCCTGAGCTAGATGAAAAGTCGAGGGCAATGTTGAGTCACGCTGAACTCTCGGTTAGCGGAGGCTAAGTCGTTTTCGTCTGGATAAGTTGCGGTTGCGTCCATCGAGTTAACAGGTAATAGCGAAGTAGTGCGGCTGTTTCACGGCCGACGTAGTCGCTGGTCATTGCTGTGCCTGGGCCTGATTTCGCGGGGGAGAGGTGGGCATCGATCCCGAAACCATTTGCGATCGCAGAAGCTCGAGCAGCATTTGGGGGATCGGTCACCAAAGTTGCTGATTGCATGTTGAGATCACCCATCACTGAAGCAATCATTTGGAGCGAACCCAAAGTGTCAACGCTGGTGGTGAAGTTCACGATGTCGCGATTCGGCACTCCCTTGGCAATTAACATTCTTCGTTCGATGGCAGTGATGTGATCTCGACCAGTGAGCATGATCACTGGAGCAACCTGAGTTTGGTAGAGATCTGCCGCGTGATCGATGCGAGATTGGAGCACCGCAGAATCGTCGCCCCAAAATCGACTCGGATCCATGAGAACGATGGCCTGCGTCTGAGTTCGATCATCGAATTGAGCGGTAAGAACGATCTGCATGGCAGCGCCAATTGGCACTAAGAGCACCAACACGATGACCAGAGTGATCCCGGCGGTGAGCCAGCCTCTAGGGGATTTCGGTAGGTCCGGAGTGCGATTTTGGCGTGACGAATCCGCCGGCGATGCACTCATCTGACCATGCTCACATCATCTGCTGGGGATTCAGTGAGGGCGCACCGCGCAAGGAAAATCGACTTCGTCACTCTTGAATGTTGGAGTTTGGAAAGCGTCTGGCCAGGAAAGCGATTCAGGCGGGGCTGGGACCCAGATCGCCAGAACTTTGGTGATGCGAAAGTTCTCGCTCGAATCTGAGCAGCTAACCCTTGGTAGTAGCGCCTGCGTTGTCATGCCACGGTATTAGAGTCAGGCAAGTGAGCATTCCCATCGGCTATGACGAAGCAGCAAGCCAACGATTCGTTGAGGAACCCGTAAAAGAATCAGTTCGCAGCCCATTCGCGCGAGATAGGGCCCGAGTTTTGCATTCTGCAGGGCTTCGACGACTCGCAGCCAAGACTCAAGTGATGACTTCCGGGATGAACGACTTCCCTCGTACACGTTTGACTCACACTCTTGAAGTTGCCCAGATTGCCCGCGAACTTGGCGAGGCTTTGGGTTGCGATCCTGACGTTGTTGAAGTGGCCGGGCTCGCTCACGATCTTGGTCACCCTCCGTTTGGACACAACGGGGAGATTGAGCTCAATCGCATTGCTGAAGACATTGGTGGATTTGAAGGCAACGCCCAGACTTTGCGCATTGTTTCGCGACTGGAAGCCAAAGTCGTTGATGCAACTGGTCAAAGCGCCGGACTCAATCTGACGCGCGCAACCTTGGATGCGTCCTGCAAATATCCGTGGGCTCGCCAGCCTGGTAATCCAAAATTTGGCTATTACGCGGATGATTCGCACATTTTTGACTGGCTGCGAGAAGGTGCGCCCCAAGGGCAGCAATGCATCGAAGAGCAGGTGATGAACTGGGCTGACGATGTTGCTTATTCAATTCACGACGTGGAAGACGCCATCCACGCCGGACTTGTGCACCTCGAGCAACTGCGTGATCCGTCAAACAAAAAGTTTTTGGTAGAAACCGCACGCGAGCGTTTTGATCCTCAGCGCGATCCACATGCGCTAGACGAAGCGCTCGACCGGCTCCTTGGGCTTGAATATTGGCCAAAGGAGTTTGATGGCTCGATGCGGTCTCAGGCGGCGCTCAAGCACGCGACGAGTTATCTCATTTCTCGATTCTGCGTGAGCACTCAGGTCGCCACCCGCATTGAATATGGAGACCGACCATTTACCCGTTACGCAGCCAATCTGGTCATACCTGACGAAGTGCGTGACGAAGTGGCCGTTATGAAGGCCATCGCTGTTTTCTTCGTGATGCGCCGACCAGGCATCGAGCTTGAACAAACTCGGCAGCGAGAAATCGTGGCTGACGTCGTGTACGCACTCCGGCTGGATGAGGGTCAGGCGCTGGAGCCTTGGCTTCGAGAGACCTTTGAGGCCGCTCAAAGTGATGCTGAACGGATGCGGGTGATCATCGATCAGGTGGCCAGCCTCACCGATGTGAGCATCCTGCGCTGGCATGAGCGACTGATCCGCTAATCGAGGTCGCCCAGCGCACCTAGAATGGGCTCATGGCTGGCCGGATTCGTGACGAGGACATCGCACTTGTCCGTGAGCGGGCCAGGATCGAAGATGTGGTTCGTGAATACGTCACCCTGAAGTCTGCTGGTGGCGGATCGCTCAAAGGTTTGTGCCCATTTCATGACGAGCGGTCTCCAAGTTTTCACGTCACTCCAAGCAGGGGCATGTGGTACTGCTTTGGCTGCGGCGAAGGCGGAGATGTTCTCGGTTTCTTGCAAAAGATTGATCACCTCAGCTTTGCTGAATCGGTTGAAAAACTTGCAAGTAAAACTGGAACTGAACTGCGTTATGTCGACGGTGGCGCCGCGGTTAATCGTCAAGCGGGCCAGCGCACCCGCCTAGTTGAAGCGCACAAGGCGGCTTCCGCGTATTTCAGCGAGCAGTTGTCTTCGCCCGAAGCAGATATTGGCCGAAAGTTCTTAACTGAACGCGGCTTTGATGCAGATGCCGCGAAACTCTTCGGAGTTGGCTATGCACCAAAATCTTGGGATTCACTGCTCAATCATCTTCGCAAACTTGGATTTGCAGAAGCAGAACTTCTCACATCGGGCTTGATGAGTCAGGGCAACCGAGGGGTCTATGACAGATTCCGCGGCAGGTTGGTGTGGCCAATTCGAGAACTCAGCGGAGACGTTGTTGGCTTTGGAGCTCGCAAGCTATTTGACGACGATGACGGTCCTAAATATCTCAACACTCCAGAGACACCTATCTACAAAAAGAGTCAAGTGTTGTACGGCCTAGATATGGCACGTAAGGAGATTTCCAAGCAGCAGCAGGCGGTAATCGTTGAGGGTTACACCGACGTAATGGCCTGTCATCTGGCTGGGATCACGACCGCCGTTGCAACCTGCGGCACTGCCTTTGGAACAGAACACATCAAAATCCTTCGGCGCTTGCTCATGGATGACGATCAGATGCGCGGCGAAGTTGTCTTTACCTTTGATGGTGATGCTGCTGGCCAAAAGGCTGCCTTACGAGCTTTTGATGAAGATCAACGCTTTGTTACGAACACCTTTGTTGCCATTGAACCAAGCGGTATGGATCCCTGCGACCTGCGCATCGCCCATGGTGATGAAGCAGTAGTTGCACTGGTTGATCGTCGAGTGCCACTTTTTCAGTTCGCAATTAAGTCAATGCTCGCCGGGCATGATCTGAACAGCGCGGAGGGCCGGGTTGCCGCGCTTCGTGAAGCAGCGCCAGTTGTTGCCAAGATCAAAGATGCTGCTTTGCGGCCTGAATACACACGCTTACTCGCGGGCTGGCTTGGCTTAGAAGTGTCGGCAGTCCAAAGCGTGGTAGGCCAACGCCCAGCTCCAGCCCAGCGCGCCCCGCTTAACGCCCCACAATCGCAAGCACCTGCTGTTGATCCAAGTCCACCACGTCCTGCCGCGCCAGTGCCTGTCAGTGACGGGCCGGCTTTCACTATCGAGCGCGAAGCGTTGAAATGCGCTTTGCAATTACCTTCGGCTGTCCAAGAGTGGTACCCATCTCTCGAAGAGAGCGCGTTCACTCATCCAAAGGCTCGCGATGTGCATCTTGCGATCGTCGCGGCGGGGCTTCCTTCGGCCGATGTAGATGGGCTTAATTGGATTGATGCGGTGCTGGATAAGGCTGCCGACGATGAAGTGCGACGCATGATCAAGGAGCTCGCTGTTGATCCGCTGCCATCAGAGGTAGCGTCAAATAATCGCTACGCCACAAGCTTGATTGCACGATTGCTTGAACTCGATGCAACTCGACGCATCGTTGAAGTTCGTGGACGCATGCAGCGCACTGACCCAGTCGATCAGGAAGTTGAGCACAACCAATTGTTTGCAGAAGTCATGGCGCTTGAGGCGTATAAAAAGTCATTGCACGGTGCAGCACTTGGTGAACGCGAATGAGTCTGCTGTCGAAGTGGAAGAAAACCCGAATTCCCAAAGCAGCTCTCGTCGAGGCCAACGTTGCGTCTAAGGAACTCGTGGTTGCTTGGGGATTCAACCAAGCTACAGACCAAGCGTTCGTTATTGCTACTAACGAGGCTCTCTACTTGCAGAGTTCAAGGATCCCTTGGATCAGCGTCATCCGAGCTACCTGGACCGAACCCTTTCTTGAGCTCACTATTGAAAATGAGCAAGGTCAAGAACAACGATTGCGGGTGCCGATCTCGGACCCGGGCAACCTGCCGGCAGCAGTGCGAGCCCAAGTGACAGCCAATGTTGTGGTCAGTGAGCGCCTCGATCTACCTGACGGCTCGCAATGCCTAGTGGCTGCTCGGCGCAAGAATCGAGATGAGATTGTCTGGAGCATTGTCTTTGATGCAAATGTCGACTCAAATGACCCAGAAATCAGAGCACAGGCCGATTTTGCGCTGTCGGAATTGCGAGCTTCCCTAGGCATCTGACCTGCGGATTGCCACGCGGCAGGCACTTGCTATTCTTGCAATCGCCGTTATTCCCCCATAGCTCAATTGGCAGAGCATTCGACTGTTAATCGAAGGGTTTCTGGTTCGAGTCCAGATGGGGGAGCAAGACGGTCTAGGCGACCGATCGACATATTCAGCCCAAAGTCCACCGCACGTTCAGGGGGAAATGCAGTAGGTGTCGTGACCTGATCGAGAAGGCCCCTCCGCGGCGCGCTCGGCCGCTACCTGATGTTGGTGAGGTGGTTATGAAAAGCCATCTGGATACACGAGAGGCATGCGAGATGGGATTGCTCCGCAGGGTGGCGACCAAACGAGCAGGTGCTTTCGGCCTTGCGCTGGCATCGACGTCGGTGCTCTTGGCAGCATGCATCACTCCTCCTGTCACGGCGACGCCCACCGGTACCGGTGCAGTGATCATTGCGTGGGCGGAAACTGCCAACGGGGTTGACCCGCTCCGGGATCTTCTGGTGTTGTGCAGTGCCACGGACACAGTCTGCGGTCTTGGCAATCTCCTGTTCGAGTATGCACCGCAGGATGGAGCGACGAGCGCGACGCTGGCGCCTGGCCTGACTGTGCAGAATGCAGCGGGCCACGATGCTCCATTGCCGGCGGGCGCCTACTCTGTCCAGGCGTATAGCGATACGAGTCAAGATTCTGGGACGCAATTTGGCCCCGTCGGTGATCTTCTGCGCATCGAAATCTGGGTGCCGCGAGATCTCACTATCTGGTTGCAATCGGTCAGTCGGGAGTCCGCCACGGCAATATGTGCATCGGGGTGGAAGCCGAGTTGGGCGCAATGGCCCAATGAGGGCGCGGGTGGGTATGTCTGTAATAAAAAGGTCTACGCCTACTACCCGGATGAACCCGTGCTCGAGCCAGGTGCCGAAGGGGCCGGGGAGCCCTGGCTCCTCGGTATGACCCGCGATTCAGCGAACGCAGTCTGCCCGGACGGCTACTCCCCGAGTTGGGCACAGTGGCCAGGCAAGGGTGACGGAGGGTTCGTCTGTAACAAGTTGAGTAACTAGCTCGGGCCCTGTTCGGAGCACCCTGCTCAGTTGATCGAAGGGTTTCTGGTTCGAGTCCAGATGGGGGAGCCACAGTAAACACCCGGTGACCGGGTAAAACGTACTTGAATCGCTATGCTTCCACTTCATTGCTAGGAGTAGGTTCCGTAAAGGGGAAACATGCGTAAGTCACTCGCTGCTTTGTTACTCGGAATTATTGCTAGCGGAACACTTTTAGCGATACCGGCTCAGGCGGCAATTGACGGCATCACCATTGAAGGCGTCCTCACCAACGCTGAAACCAACACACCATTCGCGGACAGCGAAGTAATGATCGTCATTATTGACAACACTGATGATGAGCGGTGCGGCGGGCTCAATCTGTCGGCAATGACGGAGAAGGCACGTACCGATGCAAACGGTAAGTTTACAAAAATAATTAAGGACTTGTTCCAGAGTAAGAAAGTTCCGAGCGACTGCACGCTGCTAGTCGTAGCGAATCCTGATGAACCTGGTTATTTCTCACCCAGCAATGAAGCGGTGCGACAAACAGGGACTTTCAGATATGGCGACACACTTACGTTCACCATCCCAATTCTTCCTGGAGTAGATCCTGACATCGCAGCCAATGCAGTTTCTGAGGCTGCGAGTGCATCAGCCGCGGCGCAAGCGGAAGCTGATGCAGCAGAAGCTGCAACTACGGGCAACGAGAATCTTGGAGCCAACATCGGAGTCGGCATCCTTGTCGTGCTTGGAATCGCGGCAGCAGTTGCGCTCTTTGTGCTGTTCGTTTGGATCTTGCCGCGTGCAGTCGCCCGCGCAGCTGTGAGAAAGGGACGCAACTTCTGGCCCTGGTTCTGGATCGCATTTTTCTTCCTCATCCCAGCAGCAATCATCGTTGCGATCTTGGGGCCAAAGTCAGAGTCTGCAGTTGCATCATCCACATCAAACAGCCCCACCAAGAACTGTCCTCATTGTGGAGAGCAGATCCTGCAGGTGGCTACCAAATGCAAGCATTGTGGCGAGTTCCTAGATGACTCAAAAAACACCGCGGACTAGAGGATTGCTCTGTCTACGTATTCCACGCAACGCTCTTGGCTACTGAGGGTCTAGGTCGGTGTCCAGTAGCAGGATGGAATCCCCGACACCGTGAGCGAGCTGAAGCAGCTGCTCCCGATTGGTGCTGGGGTCCTGCCATTCACGCTCATAGACGGCTCCCGGCAGATGCCCCAGTTTGGCTCGGACTACCTCGATGGACCCGTCCTTGGAGCCGGCATCAACGACGACCCAATGTGTGATGTGAGCAAGAGCGCGATCAAGGTATTGGTCGATGACTGCTGAATCATTTCGAACAACCATGGCAAGACAAATACGAGCCATCTTCATCCCCTCTTTTGTGCCGAGTGAAATCGTTGCCTCCGCTGGATTCATGGGCCTTACGCCAGTCCGATAAACAACTGTTGATGCCAAGCATTGCGTACCGTGATTTGCTCAGGATGGAGGAGAGCCATTTCTGTCAGCGCTTCTTCATCGAGTGGAACACTCTGAAGGTTGAGCATCAATTCAAGTTGCGATGTAAAAGTCTCGACAAACCACGAAGTTACTTCACGCTTGACACCAAACAAGCCACCACATACGAACCCGAGTCCATCCGCAGCACGCCAAGCAGCCACACGAGGTCCCGGGCGGATATCTCGGAAGAGCAGCGCAGTATCAACTGGAGTCCGACTCAGCCTGAGGGCAAAATCCGTTGGAACGTCGCACACGTGTGCAACCCCGAAATCCACCCACCACAGGGTGGGCGCAAGGCACATGGTTGCCGCAATCTCCAAGAGCCATGGTTTGGAGTACATCAACTGGAAGTACTCCGCGGTGTCCTTCAAGGAGTCTGTGGAACGTGGTGAAGATTTTCCTTGTGCGAGCAGTTGCTCGATTTTTTCTACGATTTCAGTGGAAAGGATATTCTTCGGCAATTGAACTAAGGCGATGTGGCTATATAAGTTGAGAAACTGTAAGCGATCCATACTCAATTCATCCACGAAGACAATCATGGGCAATCCAGTAGCGACTAGATGGCGCGATAAAAAAACATATTCCTCAGGACTGCGCACCCCTGTACCGACGCGATCCAGTCCAGCGCACAGGCTCACCAATACAGGTCCACGGTAATCGGGCCAAAGCAGATGCGAGCGCATCTGTGCATATTAGACAACGGCAGGTGAATTTTCAGGTTTGCGCCGTGACAACCCAATCCCCATTCACGACTTCAGAACGGTTGATTAGCGCAAGGCTCGGAATTAGAAGTATGCCCGTCATCCGAATTTGAGATGCCTTTGGCATTTCAGTATGTATTTAAGCTCGACACCAATGCGATAGGGTCAAAAAAATTTCTACTTGTGGGGGCAAGTACTTCAAATCTATTGGAGGCGCTGGCCTATGCGAGTTACACGGTTACGAGCTGGATTTAGCGCGGTATTGCTTTTGTCGGGGCTCGCCATCGGAGGTCTGGTCACTGCGCCTAGTGCCTCTGCATTACCAACTCTAGGTGCTTTCGAAAGCAGTGATTTTGCAACCTGGGATTCGACCAATTTGAGCCCGTTTGAGTCATTTATCGGCAACATTGGTTCGACTTTCACGGTGGGTTTTCCAACCATTGTCGTGACCTGCGCCAATTCGACTATTACGCCGACATCTTGTGCCCCTACTCCTTCACAGATGACCATTGAAAGTTCAGCTGCGGCGGTGACGCCTTCAAGTGGAGTGATTAGTTCCTCGAGCACTACAAGCTTCACCGTCGTTAGGTCGGGGACGTTGACGCTCACCCCAGTGCTCGGCGTTGCATGTTCTAGCAGCTGCGCTCCATTGACCATTGTGATCACAGCGGTTGGTCCAAAGAATTTTGTAAGTTCTGACTGTCTAGTCTGGAATTCAAACGGGCAATCGTATGAAAGCATCACGGGCTATGTTGGCGAAACCTTCACGGTGACCTTTCCAAATCTCCTGGTTGCTGCCGGCGGGGTGAGCATCCTGCGTCCCTCGTGTCCTAACTTTTTGATTTCTGGTTCCCCTGTAACAGCTACGCCTGCAAGCGGAACGATTGATTCGTCGAACGCGTTGACATTTACGATTACCGGTTCAGGAAAGATCACGCTTACGCAGATATTTGCGCCCCTGAGTATTAGCGGTCTGCTGCAAAACTCGCTAACTATTTCTGTTACTGCTCTAACCTCGGATGCGCCACCAGATCTTTTGCAGCAAGTAGGTGCATCCAACACTGGCAGTTGTTCTGCGTTTGTTGATGCGACATTGAACTGGGCCGGATCACCTTCTGGCGGTTGGGCAACTTCTTGGGCGCAATGGATGAATCAAGGCAAGGGTGGCGCGGTCTGCACGCGTTCCCTTTACTGGCTTCCTTCTGGAAGATGGTCCGTTCGAGCGTAGTGAGTGATTTGTTACAAGGTTTGCGCTACGAAGTTGTCTTCTGCGCACTAATATTTGCGTGTATTCACCGCGCCGAATTGAGTCTGAGGAGTCCTAATGGAACGTCAAGAATTAGAAACGGTCATCTATGAAAAAGATGGCCCCATCGCACGAATCATTCTCAATCGGCCAGAAAAGGCTAACTCGCAGAGTTCAGAGATGGTTTGGGATGTTGAAAAATGCCTGACAGACGCTGAGCAGGATTACAACATCAAGGTTGTCATCATGAAGGCCGAAGGTAGGGGCTTTAGCGCAGGACACGATGTCGGCGGCCCAGGCGGACCGGCATACCCAGAATTTATTGAAGCAGCTGAAGCAGGGCACCCTTGGGCAGGCCAAGCCAAGTTGTTCACCTGGCCGGTATTGCACCTTTGGGAATTCCAGAAGCCAACAATCTCAGCGGTACAGGGCTACTGCATTGGCGGCGGGACCTACTTTGCTCTGCTCAATGACATCGTCATTGCCTCCGAAGATGCCTACTTCCAGATGCCATTGCCGCAGGGCCTTGGTTTCCCAGGTGGTGAAACTTTGATCGAGCCTTGGGTCACAATGAATTTCCACCAGACCTACGAGTATCTCTACTTATCACAGACTCTTGATGCTCACGAAGCAAAGCGCATCGGCATGGTTAACCGAGTAGTGCCTCGCGAGGATCTCGACGCCACTGTAGAACTCATCGCTTGGCAGATCGCTCAAGCTCCACTTTCAGTGTTGATGGGCATCAAAGCAGGTGTCAAGCGCGCTTGGGAAACCATGGGTATGCGCGTGAACCTGCAGGCAAGTCTGCAAATGATGGAAGTCACCGGTCATGCAGGCGACGTTGCGGCTTGGCGCAAGGAAAATGCTGACAAGGGTTACGGCCCGGCTCCTCGCAAGGTCGTGTCACAGCGTGCCGAAGTTGCGTTAGAAGAAGCTCGCAAGCGTTATCCAAACGTAAAGGGCTAAAAATCCTGAAAAGCGGAACCGCGATTGACTGATATTCTGGTCAATCGCGGTTCTGCTTTTATGGACCTGAAAGTCTTCGTTGAACTAATGCACCAAATAATGAAGGCGCAAACGAGTTAAGGGAGTCACACACATGGACGAAACTCCATCCTGCCCACTGTGTAATTGCGCATTCACTTATGAACTCAGCGGGTTATTCGTTTGCCCCGAGTGTGCTCATGAGTGGTCAGTTCAGGTTGACGAGGCAGAGGTTGGCGAAAAAGTTATTCGCGATGCTGTCGGCAACATTCTCGCCGATGGTGATGACGTCACCATTGTCAAAGACGTGAAAGTAAAAGGAAGTTCGGCGCCGCTCAAGGTTGGTACAAAGGTGCGAGGTATTCGCTTGGTGCAAGGCTCAGGCGATCACGATATTGATGCCAAGGTTGATGGGTTTGGTCCAATGATGTTGAAGTCGAGTGTGGTGAAGAAGGCTTAAGAAGCGAGCAAGACAGCAATGCGTTCTCGTAGCGAGATTTCATCGTCTGTCTGAATCTCAATGATTTTTGTTCGTCCTGTATGGCCAGCAACCACGCTGATATCTGCCTTGCGAACATCCAACGCAGAAGACAGCGCTGCAATGACTGCAGTATTAGCCTGACCGTCAACGGGTTGGGCGTGAACTGCAACGATCAGTGCTGCAGGCTCGCCGTAAGCCCCACCGACACTCACTCGGGAAGCTCCTGGCTTCACGCGGATTGTCACTCGAACGATGCTCACCTGTACATGCAACCATGCGGCTCATTACGTGCGACTGGGGCGCCTCATCGGCGACACGACACCAGCTCTCCAAACCGCAGGGCAGACCCACGCATCGGTTTCGATAGGCTTCAGTGTTCGTTGTGGGGGGCGGTAGCTCAGCTGGTTAGAGCCCCGGGCTCATAACCTGGTCGTCGTCGGTTCGAGCCCGACCCGCCCCACAAATAAATGAAGGAGTATGGGGAGACCCGTGCGCGCATTTTGTCGTGAAAACTGCATTTTCGGGCGGCGATTTCACGACCAAACCCGCGCACCCAGCGTGGTAACGTCCACGTGTGGGTGTACTCATAGTTCCGTTAGTGCTGGCATTGGCATGGGTATTCGCACTCTTAGGTTGGGTGCCACCGGGTGGTCTTGAGACTGATGATTTCGCCGATTCGGCAATGCGCTGGTTACTCTTTTTGCCGGTGGGCATCCAGTTCATTGTTAGTGGTTTCATGCATACGGTTTTTGCCAAGAGCACAGCCAAGAATATCGGTTGGGTTACTAATGGTTTCCAATATGAAATCGGGTTTGTGTGTTGGGGTATTGGCATCGCCGGATTGCTGGCGATGGTTCGTGGGCCCGAAGCCTGGTTAGTGATTAGTGTCCCGGTAATCGTTTTCTTGGTTCTTGCGGGCGTGCAGCATGTGAAGCAGATGGCGGTCGAAAGGAACTTCAAACCCGGTAACTCACTGATTCTCATTAGTGACTTTGGGCTACCAATTTCGCTCATTGTTCTGCTTTTGGCGGTCCAACCGGGGTAGTCAGAGCCTGGATGGTTGAAGGAGCGTTCTCGATACTCCAGATCAATCGCTTCCTGTGTGAATTCCAATTTGTCTCGGCCTCAAGAACAATTATCCCACCCTTTTAGACACTCTGAAAGAGCAGGGATTGGGGCAAGGAGGATGCTGCGGCTACCCCCATGCTTGTCAGCACCCCTGCTACCTTCAAGGGGTCAAAGACTCGGGCAGAACCTGCTACAAAAAAGTCGTCGATTCGAGCCCGACCCGCCCCACAAAGAAACCCCCTTGCAGTGCAACAAATATTGCAAAGGGCATCTTGTGAAACCTGCGTAATCTGGGCGTCAGTTATAGCAAAGTTGTAGCACGGACATTTTACAGCGCGACTAACTGAGCAGGGTGATGGCGAGCTTGTAGGTCTTGCCATCCTCGAGGAGGGTGAGGCGCTCATACCCACGCGCTCCGGCATATTTACCGGTGCCGCCGATGACAGCATAGGTATCGGTCCAGCCCGGCTGCGGCAGCGAGCCAATCGGCAACTTTGACATCCCCCGGAAGAACAGCCATCCACCCGGAAGTGAAGTTTCGATATCTACTCGACGCATGTCGGTCTTGGCCTCAGGGTTGTAGGCAATGATCTCAGACTGCGAGTAACTCACCCCGATCACCGCCCCCTTTAGGGTCTTCGACAAGGCCAGTTCGCGGTGTACGAGATCACCGTTATCTGGACCCTGCGCATTGTTTTCGATGCGCGCGATCCCGCGATTCTCCGCATAAAGCACAATTGTGGTCGAGCCCTTGGGGCCAGTTGACGGAGCAGCATTCACGACGGGTGCACCCGCAATGCAGGCAACGAGCGCGATAACGACCAGTCCAAACCGTCGGGAATTTCGCAGAATCATGGGAGAAACCTTCTTCATTTCGTAGCGGATTGAAAGCAAAATTATCAGTTGCTGTCATGACTTAACTTTTCAGGTCCATTACAACGCGGCTTGTTCATCCGGCACGCCCCACGAGAACACCTCAGCCTCAAGGTGTTCGACTGCCTCGGCATACTTGAGTCGTGCTGAGGCATTTTGAGAAGCAAGAACCACAAGATTTTGCTACTCGAGCAGTTTCTGAATTGGCTAGCCCAATACAATCGGGCAACATTGGGAAGGCTGGAAATGACGCGAGATCAGCGCCGGATCGTCTTTGCTGTATGTGTGATTGTCGGCTTGTCACTTCTCATGGCGTCAGGTCTTACGTTTCTCATTACCCCCATGGTCGAGAATCTTGGGCTCAGCGATGCATTTGTCGAAGATATCCTCGCTGCGCCCAGTGCTGCGGCGCTGCTCGCGGTCTTTGCTGCTGGACAACTCGGCGATCGATTCGGTCACCGCAAAACTTTAGTCACATCAAGCCTGATCTTTAGCTTTGGCGCCTGCATTTTGGCTTTGGCTAATGGTGCTGGCATGGTAGAAATCGGACTCACTATCTGTGCTGCCTCGGCAATCACGATGCAGATCGTGGGAGTTGGTTTGCTGCAGCGGGTGACAGTTGAGGGACGGGCCCATGTCTCAGCTTTCACAACATATGGAATGGTCTTTCCCATCGCGTTCTTAGTATTTCCGCTAGGAACAGCAGGATTATTGCAGGTTACTCATTGGCGACTTATTCCATTAATTTGGGTAATCGCCGGTCTCCTCATGGTGATCATCACGCTGATATTTCTCGACTCAAATTCTTCCACGGTTTCTAGCGGTGGATGGACTGTGCCGATACTTGCAGGTGTCAGCCTTGCTGCGGGCGCTCGCGCACTAGCGGAAATCAGTCAGGTCGAAAATGAATTCGTGAACGTGGCGATCGGGTTGCTCGTGAGTCTGTTGGCTGCAGCGGGTTGCGTCGTTGTTGTGCGTAGATCGCCTCAAGCGAACCCTTTCTTTAGCGCTATTGAAGACGGCATGCAGCGCACGCTCCTCGTATGCGTGGCCCTAGTGTCGCTCGTAGGCATCGTCACCTTCATAAGTATCGCTTTGGAATTCTTCTACGACTTAACGTCCTACGAAGCTGCCTTAGCAATCATTCCAGCTCAAATTGGGGCGATTCTTGGCGCAAAATTTCTAGCAACGCGAGCGATCAATCGTTTAGGTGGTTATCGCGCAAGCCGGTATCTCGTGCTCGCCATTGCGATCACGATGTTGCCTCTCCTGCTCGTGCAACCAGCTACTCCAGCGTGGTACCTGGTCGTGGTCGCGACGGCCTTCAGCTTCGCAGGCATGGCGGCATTGACCGTTCTCAACACCGAAGTGATGCGTCGATCACCGCACGAAAAGTCAGGAGAGGTGTCGGCATTTCGAACTGCGGCAAGCTCCCTTGGTGGCGCCCTTGGGGTTGGAATTTTAGGGACGATCGTGATTTCCAGTGTGCGAGTGGATGAGGGGACTGGGGACGTAACGGCAACACAGCTGGATCACCTCGCAGCGAGTTTGAGAATAGATGGCGCACTCGCAAGCGTCATAGCCGTGTTGGGATGGGGCGCCCTTACCATCGTGCAGCGTCGATCTTCCGGAAAAGTTCCACTGTCCAACTCACTATCGACAACTGCGCAGTAGTAACCGTTGCTCCCCATGGGGCTCGTGCTGAACCTGCCCCGAGAAGGCAATAAATTGCTTGATTCGCCGGATACTTGGACCGATTTTGGCGATACTTCCCAAACGGTAAGGGAACAGCGGCCTTCGCGGCGTCTTGGCTGGGCCCAGGGAAGAGTGCACAGATGAGTCTCGCGTTAACAGGCGTACGAATTCTTGATTTGAAGACTGTCGAAGGCAAAGCGATTTTCCACGACTTATGTGACAACGCAGACGTGTTGGTCGAGTCATTCGCACCAGGCACGACGGAATATGAGCACCCAAAGCTGGGGTAGATGAGTCCATTTGGTGACCTCTTCAATTTCTCCCGCACTTCAACTGGTGGCTACACACCACCACCACTCGTTGGTCAGCACACAGCCGAGATTCTGACGCGCTTTGGTTTTTAGCGCTACTGAGATTGAAGATTTAGTTACAAGGGGAATCGCCTACCAATCAGCGCCTGACGTTGAATACCCGTGGGTGATGTAGACAGAGGCACCGGTAAATAGGTCAAAGGCGCGGCGGGCCCATGTAGCCCGTCATTCGCAAGATTCGGCCCTCATCGTCAATCTCAAACACATCGGCGACTCTGCCGACTGGACCCTCAGTTGTGCTTGTCACGATCTCTGCGATGACCACGTTGCCTTGCTCGTACAGATTTGTAATGGTCATCATCATGTCGATTCCAGCGTCAGCCATTGCCGAATATCGGTCAATGATTGCAGAGCGTCCTCGAGTTCCAGGGGTTGGCGATGGCGACTCCCAAAGTGATTCTTCAGCAAAGAGTTCGCCCATTTGGGTGAACTTTCTTGCATTGAAAAGATCTACATACAGTCGTACCGTGTCGCTTTGGCTCATGGGAACAATCATGCCCTGTTGTCTAAAAAATAGTGAGAGGCACCGCGCGATTCGTGATGATCCGAATTCGTGCGGTGCCTCTCACATCTCAATCTTTAGGATCTAAGCAAGCTTTAGGATCTAAGCAAGATCAAATCGATCGGCATTCATGACCTTGTTCCACGCAGCTACAAAGTCGCGAACGAACTTCTTCTTTGAGTCCTTGCTTGCGTAGACCTCGGCCACTGCGCGAAGTTGCGAGTTCGAACCAAACATAAGGTCAACCCGACTTCCATTCCACTTGCGCACGCCTGTCTTAACATCACGCCCTTCGAAGGTCTGTTCATCTTCCGAGGTCGGTACCCACTTCGTGTCCATATCTAGAAGGTTGACGAAGAAATCGTTCGTCAAGGCTCCGGGGCGCGACGTGAAGACTCCTAGATCTGAGCGTCGGTAATTAGCATTGAGTACCCGCAACCCGCCGACAAGAACTGTCATCTCAGGAACAGTGAGATTCAGTAAACTTGCCTGATCAACGAGCAGCTCTTCGGCCGGAAGTCCAGCTTGGTGACCGAGATAGTTGCGGAAGCCATCGGCTGTTGGTTCAAGCACTGCGAAGGATTCAACGTC
>JBIIAA010000034.1:0-16301 GCA_044240165.1 Candidatus Nanopelagicales bacterium | reverse complement strand
GGATCCTTGCCCACCACCATTTTTATTGCTGCGCGGATTGGTAAGTAACAAAACTGCGCAGACAAGAAATATCTGAACTCGCAAGTTAGCGTTAATGGATGAATACCAAGAAGAAGCAGTCATTCTCACAATGGTGGAGTGGTCTGTCTCCAGCGCAACAGACAGCTTTCCTAAGTTTGGCCTCCCTTGAGATGGCCTTAACCGCCACGACCTGGGTCGATCTAGCCAAGCGACCTCGAAGTGAGATCCGTGGGTCCAAAGTTGGATGGTTTCTGGCCTCGTTTGTACAGCCTTTCGGCCCGATGCTTTACCTCAGCATGGGGCGGAAATGAAAAAAACCGCCCGTGAGGCGGTTCCTATCAGTGCGCCGCGAGGGACTTGAACCCCCAACCCGCTGATTAAGAGTCAGCTGCTCTGCCAGTTGAGCTAGCGGCGCTTGGTGCGGACGAAACTATACAGGCTTAAGCAGTGGCTATTTTCGCTGCCTCAAGCAATGCCTTGCCGAGCTCAACTTGACCTTGTGGATTGGGGTGGAAAGCAGCGCTGGACATCTGCCCACCGAATTGCACCCCAAAGGTCCAGGAGGTTGCCCCAGCGCAGATCCCGTGACCAATTACGGAGTCACCTGACCTAGTCCAGCTGCCCAGCACCGGCTTCCAGCCCAAGGCTGTGGTGTTGGTGATCTGTCGATTCAGGGACGAAGCGATAGGCAGATTCGCGATGGTCTGGTTCGTTGTTTTATAAGCGACTTCTGGTGGCGGGGTGGGGTTCAGGATCGCAGCCCGGGCCCAAGTGAAATCTTCCTGATTCATGCTGAGGTACGAGCAGATCGCACCGTTGCTGTTTCGAGCAATATCTGGATACATCGTTGGGAGAACGGAAGCAGTTGGCGCCAAATTAATACCGTTGGGGCAAGTCCGCTTACTCAAACAGTTGGCGATGTCGCTGTAGGCAGTTTGAAGTTTTGCAGTTTGGTCGCTGACTCCAGCCTGCAGAGTTGGGTAGCTTTGTAAGACACCTGATGATGGCTTGCTCAGGGGGCAATTTGCGTTCAGCAAACATGAACTCAACACCGATCCAAATCCAACGTCATTGCCACCGATAGAAAGTGATACCAAGTCCACTGGTTGATCACCGATGAGGCTTTTAGCGAGCGCTATTTGTGTTTGACCTGTGCCCGGCTGCGTACCCAAGATTCCTTGTCGCACGGTTGCCCCAGAACATGACACATCGACCAAGGTGACAGAGGTCAGTGGTGACGACTTTTCTAAAGCGAGAGCGGCAAGTGCTGGGGCTCCATGGACACTGCGACGACAAACATCGTTATCCCAGTAGGGCCGAAAACTGGAAAAGGGCCCACCCTGTGTGAGCCAAGCACCAACGTTTCGTGGGTTTCCTTCACCTGAGGCGTAGGAGTCGCCCATGGCCACCATGAGGATGTTTTTCACTATTGCTGTAGTGGTAACCGATGCCTTCGCGGCACCTTCAGTGATGTTCAGGGTGAAGGTGTAATTGCCTTCGGGAAGAGTTACTCGCGTTTTACACGTGGACGGGGAAAGTTTTTTCGCAGGCACGGATATAACTGCTGCCGTGGTTGTGTTCACAAGGGACCAGGAATATTGGGAGCCTTGTGAACCGCAAGCAATCAGTGTGACGGGAAACCCGGTAGGGGAGAGGTACCAAGAAAGCGCACCTGCGATGAGTCGCTCATTTGGTTGGGAAACATGGTTTCCCTCGCCGATCATCTGAGTCGATGGGTTTGCCGAAAGTGCACCCGACTTGGGCACTCCGCCGTCACCGTCGATGAAGCCGTCATTATTGACGTCCTTCGCCATATCAACCATGGCCCACGATGCTTTAGCAACGACTGGAGGCACTGAATGAGCCACGCCAATCCAGCCCGATGCCAGGCAGGCAACAAGGCTCAGGGCGAGCAGTCGGGGCTTAGACATATGGACAGTGTCGGCATCCGTTTGTGCAGCAGGTGCCTCGAGTGGCATGGGTAGCTGCTGTTATGACGAATAGCCCACTCCCTGGGTCTCGATATCCAGCATCCCCCCGGTCGACGGCAGCGTTATGGCAGAGGATGATTTGGTCATAGAGCGGATGATCGGGTGACAGCCGGTCGGGATGCGGCTGTGCCAGCGGTCGCGACGTGATGGTCATACCCATAATTATGCAGGAGGAACACGTGCGCACAATCGAGCATTGGATTGATGGGAAGACCACCCCTGGGGCTGGCACGGCAACTTCTGCTGTATTTAACCCAGCGACCGGAGCCCAGCAGGCTCAGGTGGTGCTTGGAACCAGTAGTGATGTCGATGCAGCCGTGGCTGCGGCCACTCACGCGTTTGTCGACTGGGGTTCGTCTTCGATCAGCCGTCGTACCAAGGTGCTCTTTTCCTTCCGCGAACTTGTGAATGCTCGGGCCCAAGAACTTGCCGAACTGATAACCGACGAACACGGCAAAGTGCTCTCGGATGCATTAGGAGAAGTGCAGCGCGGACTCGAGGTTGTTGAGTTTGCCTGCGGCATCGGACAGTTACTCAAAGGTGATTTCTCTGATCAAGTTTCTGCAGACGTCGATAGTTATTCCTATCGCGAACCGCTAGGAGTTGTTGCTGGCATCACGCCGTTCAATTTCCCGGCGATGGTTCCGATGTGGATGTTCCCGATTGCAATTGCCGCAGGTAACACCTTCATCTTGAAACCAAGTGAGCGCGATCCTTCCGCAGCCATGATGCTTGCTCGACTGTGGCAGGAAGCGGGACTTCCTGACGGCGTATTCAACGTGGTGCATGGCAACGCCGACACTGTGAACGCGATTCTTGGTCATCCTGGAATCGCTGCTGTTTCGTTTGTCGGTTCGACTCCGATTGCTCGTCACATTCATGCGCGGGCAACTGCGTCAGGCAAACGAGTTCAAGCTCTTGGCGGAGCAAAAAATCATGCAGTAGTGATGCCAGATGCGGATCTTGCTTTCGCGGCTAATCACTTAACTGCAGCAGCCTTTGGCTCTGCGGGCGAGCGTTGTATGGCAATCTCCGTTGCAGTTGCAGTTGGATCCGCCGCGGATGGCCTGATTGAACTTCTTGGCCAGCAAGCAAATGACATTCAGGTTGGCTCGGGTCGCGCATCGGGGATAGACATGGGTCCCGTTGTTACAGCGGACGCTAAAACTCGCATCACCGCGTTAATCGATTCGGCCCAGAAGCAGGGTGCCAAGGTGTGCGTCGATGGTCGCAATCTGACGGTTGCCGGATTTGAATCAGGCTTCTTCGTTGGGCCTACCTTGCTTGACGAGGTCACGGCGGACATGGACGTCTACGGGCAAGAAGTTTTCGGCCCGGTTCTTGCCGTGCTGCGCGTTGACTCGCTCGAGGAGGCCATCGAGGTGATTAATGCAAACCCATACGGCAACGGAACCGCAGTCTTCACCAACAGTGGCTCTGCTGCCCGAGCATTTATTCGTGGGGTGAAGGTCGGAATGATCGGGGTGAACGTGCCTGTTCCCGTTCCGATGGCCTACCACTCCTTTGGTGGTTGGAAAGACTCCCTACTGGGGGAACACCACATGCACGGGACCGAAGGCCTGCATTTCTACACGCGGGGCAAAGTCGTGACTTCCCGATGGCCCCAAGACGCACTCGGGGCATCCTTTGATATGCCGACCGCGCGTTAGATACTTGTGTCATGTCAACCGAAGTGGCCGTTGAAGGCTCAGGCTTTACGCCAATACCCAAGCGGGATCGTCACATTGGTGCTTTCTCAGAGATGCTTGTCTCTTCGATCTTGTCGTTGGTTGCCTCGCTTGTGCTTGCATCCGAGGCCATCACCTTGGCTGCCAATCCGCTGGCTACATTTTCGTGTGACATCAGCGCGAAGATTTCATGCAGCGTGGTGGGCGCTTCCTGGCAGGCGTCTTTACTCGGGTTCCCGAACGCCTTCCTTGGGCTGATCGCTGAGCCGGTCGTCATAACTATCGCGCTCGCGGCTCTAGCAGGCGTGGTGTTCCCCCGATGGTTCATGAATGCTGCCCAGGTTATTTATACAGCGGGCTTAATTTTCGCGTACTGGTTGCTGTATGAGGCCTATTTCAATATCGGTGCGCTCTGCCCTTGGTGTTTGCTTGTGACAATCACGACCACCATGGTGTTTGCCTCGATGACAAGGGTCAACATTTACCGAAATACCTTTGGGTTCAAGCCCAACACACATGCGCGTTTGACCCGCCTCCTTGATTCTTGGGTCGACCAATACATCGTTGTGGTCATTTTTGTGATCATCGGGGCCATGATTGTGGTTCGCTATCTTTAAGCCTGACTCGCGTGCGAACGCTGAGCTTCCTGACGTGAGGAAACAATATGAGTAACGAGTGGGGTCCTCTTGCCGGGCTGATTGGTGAGTGGGAAGGCGCAGGCGGTATCGACCGTGCTTTCAAGCACAGCAAGAACATCGTCTTTGATACCCCCTACCGTGAAGTCTGCACAATGAAGCCTTTTGGTCCGGTCGAAAACGGATCACAAGCCCTGTATGGGCTTGATTACAAGTCAGCCATGTGGCGCGATGACGAAGAGAACCCTTTTCATACCGAGGTTGGATACTGGCTTTGGGATGCGGAAACTGGAGAAGTCATGAAGGGCTTCGTCGTTCCGCGCGGAATCACAGTTCTGGCGGGTGGTACCACTTCGGCCGATGCAAAGAGTTGGACTATGAAAGCAGCCATTGGTCATGAACAGTATGCAATTGGTGAGAACACTTACCTTGCGGCAAATGCGAGCAGTCGCAGCTATGAAGTGACGATCACTGTTGGTGATGACACCTTTAGCTATGACCAGGTGACGATGTTGAACATGAAAGAGTTCGATGAGCCGTTTGCTCACACAGATATACACACACTGCACAGAGTCAGGGCCTAGATGCTGATTGTTGGCATTGGAGGCACCACTAACCTGCATTCATCCAGTGATGCTGCGCTTCGCCTCGCGCTGGATGAGGTCGAGTCTCAAGGTGCTCAGGTTCGAATGATTTCGGGTGATCTGTTAAAGAACTTGCCGATGTATGACCCGGTGAATCCAGAGCGAACACCAGAAGCTTTGGAACTCGTTGCAGCGATGCGTGAAGCGTCGGGAATCATTATTTCTGCAGCTTCATATCACGGTTCGATTTCTGGAATGTTGAAGAATGCCTTGGACTATGCAGAAGATTTGGCTCAAGATGAACGCGCGTACTTCTCGGGCATTCCTATCGGCAGTATCGCCGTGGCCAAGGGCTACCAAGCGGCAGTGAACACCCTGGCAACATTGCGAATCATTGTGCATTCACTTCGTGGTTGGCCGACACCTTACGGCTGCATAGTGAATACATCGTCAACAGAAAATGGCACAGGTATTACGGGCGCAGAAGAAGGACTCAGGCTGGTTGCCAGTGAGGTTGTGCATTTAGCTCGAGCATTCGAGTCGCACGCAACGATCGTCTCTAGCCAGACCTGAGAGTCGTTGCTTTAACAATTTCCTGCGGCAACGACTCAGAGTCCGAGTGCTTTTGCTTTCGCTGCTGAAAACTCTTCGTCAGTGAGGATGCCTTGCTTGTGTAGGTCTGCAAGTTGGGCAATTTTGGCCATCGAATCATCTGCCACAGCAGCCTCGCTGGGTGCGGGCGCTACGGCGGCCTGTTGTGCGGCGGCTTTCTCGTCGTCGGAATTCGCCTGACGTCGAGCGACGCGACCAGACACTGCGGTGGCGGTTCCTGAAATAACTGCGGTACGTGCGGCTACGCGCATAAGTCCCATGATCGTTCCTTTCAAATACGTTGTTTGAGGGTGAAGAATCGCGATGGATTATCGGCCGAGCACAATTTCAGCCGCTGCAGCGGGAATTCGAATTTGGTCGATAACTACAGCATCTGCATCGCGAATGGCATCGACGAATTTGGCTGCCCACGTATTTTCAAAGGCGACGGCAAGAGCAGAACTATTCAAGGGGAGATCTTCTCGGATTTCCTCAGCGTCATCAAGATCAAGAGCTCCGGGGGCTGAAACTGTTATGCCAGCAACTGCAGTGCCTAACTGCTCATTGAGTTCGTGGAACTCAAGTGCGGTAACCACACCGTCTGCATCCTTCATCACGAAAAGTAAATCGAGGATCTCAATAGTTCCAGCTTCAACAAGCTCGAGGATGGCAGGTGCGATTCGACCATTGAACTTATTACCTGGAAATCCAATGATGATGACGTCAACGGGACCCATGGCATTCCAATCATTGTGATTGTGCTCCCGCGGTACCGCGAAGCAGCGGAACCGTGATTGGCTCCGATACTCAGAGTAACTTTTACAGCTCGTTCCCGGAATCGCGGGACGAGCAATGAATAGTCAATATTGGGGTGAGTAACGGGACTTGAACCCGCGACTTCCTGGACCACAACCAGGTGCTCTACCAGCTGAGCTATACCCACCATGAGGATCACTTGCGTGTCCCTCACCCGCTTGCGCGGAGACTGAATACTAGCGGATGCCGGGACCCACAGAATTTGGGCTCATCTGAACTTTATTCAGCACTCCCGTGGTCGACCACATGGCGAATGCCAAGTTCCTTAGCGATAGTCGAGTCAGGTCCTGGCGCAGCGACAAAAACCGCATCCCGGTAGTAGCGAAGCTCGGCAATTGACTCACGAATGTCACCAAGGGCTCGGTGGTTCCCGTGCTTTTCTGGAAGTGCGTAGTACGCACGTGGGTACCAGCGCCGTACGAGCTCTTTGATACTTGAAACGTCGACCAACCGGTAATGCAGATGCTCATCCAGAGTCGGCATGTATTTCGTGAGGAAACCGCGGTCGGTGTACACACTTGATCCAGCGAGTGGGGCTTTCTTTGCTTCTGGCACGTGTTTCATTACATATTCGAGCACCTGGGCTTCGGCGTCAGCCAAGGAGATGCCTTGCGCAATCTCGTTGATTAGCCCTGACTCAGTGTGCATGTTGACGACGAAGTCATCCATCTGGGCGAGAGCAGCCTCGTTGCACTTGATGACCAAGCTGATTCCAGCGTCAAGTTCATTAAGTTCACCATCGGTAACGATGGCAGCAATCTCTACAAGTTCATCCTTGTCGGGATATAAACCCGTCATCTCGCAGTCGATCCATACAAGTCGGTCAGGATTAGCCATAGCTACAGGTTACTGGAGTCAGATCAGGCGTTATCGCGGGCGAGCTTCTTGGGTCACGACAGCCACCGGGATCTTTGCTTGATGCAAAATGCCATGGCTGACGGATCCAAGCACTGCTCCAACAACGGAGCCATGCCCGCGGGTTCCGACCACGATGAGTGCAGCTTCAGGCTCTGCACCCAAGATTGCATTTACCGGAGTGCCGCGAACGACTCGAGTTTCCAATTTCACATCTGGGTAGGTTGCTTCAAAACCAGCGAGTAATTCCGCAGTTAAGCGAACTTCAGAGTCAGTCGCATCACCCATCTCGACCGGTACTGGCGTATTTGGCATCACGATCAGGTCAAAGGACGGAACATCCCAGGCATGGATGGCAAGTACTTTGAGTTGATGACTACTTGCATATTCGAATGCAAAATTAATAGCAACATTGGAAGCCTCACTTCCGTCAACGCCCACCACTACTGAATCTTTTGTTGATCCAGAGCCGTCGCGAATGACAACTACAGGGCAGTCGGCGTGAGCAGCGAGTTGTTGGCTCACTGAGCCGAGCAGTAATTCCTTGAAGCCGCCGTGCCCGCGGGATCCCACGACGATCAGCTCGGCAGTTTCTGAAGCGGCAAGCAGTAAGCCGGTCGGCGACCCAATATCAGCATGAGTTTGGACGTCCTGGATGCCCAAGGTGGCAGCGAAGTCATCGAGGGAGCTTTGAGCACTTTCCCTGATCTTTTCTAAGGTTTCAATGCCAACCTGCATCCCAGGGCCCCAAGCGCCGCCGCTTACTGGTGGGGCCATGGCATTAATGATCGATAGACCAAGTCCGCGAGAAGCAGCCTCACGTGCTGCCCAAGTTGCTGCGTTCGTAGAAGATTCACTGCCGTCATAGCCCACGACGATTCGGTTACGCCACATTGTTCGTTCCTCCGCTGTTGCTCATGCTTTTAGTCTGTCATGGACAGCATGGCTTTGTGATCTCCTTGGTGGGGGCTCACGCCCCAATCTTGCCTTAGTTAGCCTTCTCCTATGGCAGATCGCGTGTATCGCCCATTGATTTTTACTGTCAAGGGTCTCTTTAAAGTTTTAGGTCTCAAATTTGACATCGTTGGTCAGGAGAACATTCCGCTGACGGGTGGTGCGATCTTGGCGATCAACCACACAAGTTTCCTGGACTACGCATTCGCTGGGTTGCCCCCTGATCGCGCAGGTCATCGACTGGTTCGGTTTATGGCTAAAGAGGGAATCTTCAAGCACTCGGTTGCTGGTCCGATGATGCGCGGGATGCAGCACATCTCGGTGAATCGCGATGCCGGATCTGAAGCCTTTAGACAAGGTGTGCGTGCGCTAAAAGAAGGGGAACTCCTCGGAGTCTTTCCCGAAGGCACAATGAGTCGATCCTTTGAACTGATCTCTTTCAAGAGCGGAGCTGTGCGGATGGCTGCGATGGCGCAGGTGCCGATCATTCCGATAGTGGTCTTTGGCGGTCAGAGAATTCTGGGTTACGGGCACAAGGATTTTTCCCGCGGAAAAACAATAGCAATCACGGTTGGTGAACCAATCATGATTGAAAAGCGTGCAGATGCACATCTACAGACCGGACATTTGCGCGACATTATGGGTGTGATGCTCGACGAAACTATTGCTCGCTATCCACGTAAACAAGGCGAAGATGTGTGGTGGTTACCAGCGCGACTTGGTGGCACCGCGCTGACTCCTGAAGAAGTGAAGAGCAAGCGAATTTCTAAGTCAGATGAAGATGAAGAAGAATGACTAAATTAAGGATTTCGCGATAACATCTACTCAGATATTCGGGGTGGGGGCACTGTGACCAGAAGTAGAGCGAGTTTTTTGCTGTCAGTTGTCGCACCGCTAGCATTCATTGTCATTATTTTGACAGCTGACGTCATTGAAGGACCTAAGACTGCATACGTTGGGATTCTCGCGACTGTTCCAATGTTTGCTGCTGTTTTTGGAACGATTTGGTCCACTGCCATCATCTCGGTTATCACCGTATTAGCCGGATGGAGCTTTGGCCTTCTTGCATCCGATGGCAACGCGCAAGCCCAATCGGTGCGCTTAATTATCATCTCTATTGTTGGCGTTATAGCGGTATACGCAGTACGGATCCGACAAGACCGCGAGCGCTCTCTGGCTCAAGCGTTGCAAGAAGCCTCCCTTGCAGATCAAATGCGCACTCTCGCTGAGACCGATCAACTCACCGAGCTATTGAATCGTCGCGGACTAATCTCGCGAATAGAAAATTATTCACCGCGCGATCGCACGCTGGTCATTATTGATCTCGATAATTTGAAGAGCATCAATGACGAATTCGGGCACCTTGTCGGGGATAAATACCTCAAGGCAATCGCAGGGCGAATCGCAGGTGCGATCAGCAGAACTGACCTTGTTGGGCGTTGGGGTGGCGATGAGTTCCTTGTTGTGCTGGACGCGACGTCTGACTCAGCACAGCAAGTGCTTGAGCGGGTGCGAAATGTAGTGACCCGTGCTGAGATCACCACGGGCTCGTTGCGGATCCCAGCTTCCTTCTCAGCAGGCGCGGCTACCTGGGTAGTGGGCGAGTCCATTGATGAGGCGCTGCGTCGAGCAGATGCTGCTCTTTATTCAGCAAAGGCGCAGGGTCGCAACATGGTGGTCTTTGCCTAGTCCACACGTCTCATCCCTTGGCGTAATTGCGAAAAAATCCGAGTGATCATGTAGCGAAATTGTCTCAAGCAACGTACGGTCAGCAGGTGACTAACTTTGCTCCCGCTGTCCCTGCCGATCTTCCACGCACCTTGGGTGCATTGGTGGCCTCTGGCTTTCAATCGCGCACAGTTAAGCAGGAGATGCAAGCCAATCTCCTAACGCGCCTTCGCGCAGGCGAACCAAGTTTGCCGGGCATCGTCGGCTTTCAAGACACCGTAATTCCGCAGGTTGAACGATCAATTCTTGCCGGACACGATCTTGTGCTCCTTGGCGAGCGCGGACAAGGTAAAACCCGATTGATCCGCACCTTGACCCAGTTGCTGGATGAGTGGATTCCGGTTGTTGAAGGCTGTGAGATTAATGATGATCCACTTGAGCCCATATGTGCTGGTTGCCGTCGTCGGCTCGCAGAGCTTGGCGTTGAACTCCCTGTTTCTTGGCGCCATCGCAGCCAGAGATTTGGTGAGAAGTTAGCAACACCAGATACCTCAGTTGCAGATCTCATTGGAGATGTTGATCCAGTGAAGATCGCAGAAGGCCGAAGCCTTGGCGATCCCGAAACAATTCACTACGGATTAGTTCCACGTACAAACCGCGGAATTTTTGCGATGAACGAGCTCCCAGACCTTGCCGAACGCATTCAGGTCGCATTACTGAACGTGTTGGAAGAACGTGACATCCAAGTTCGTGGCTATAACTTGCGATTGCCGCTGGATCTCTTGGTTGTAGCCAGCGCCAACCCAGAGGACTACACAAACCGTGGACGAATCATTACGCCGTTGAAGGACCGTTTCGGTGCCGAGATTCGCACCCACTACCCACTTGATCTCGATGATGAAGTGGATTTGATTCGCCAGGAAGCAAATATTCAGGCAGTTGTGCCAGATCACTTGCTCGACATTGTTGCTCGCTTCACAACTGAAGTGCGAAGTTCATCTTCGATCGACCAACGAAGTGGTGTCTCCGCTCGTTTCGCAATAGCGTGCACTGAAGCACTCTCCGGAGCAGCCCTGCGTCGATCGGCAATTACCGGCGAGAAGGAACCTGTTGCTCGGGTCGGCGACCTTATGGGTGTTGTACCAACCCTTCGCGGAAAAGTTGAGTTTGATGTAAGCGAAGAAGGCCGCGAGCAGGAGTTGTTGATTCACTTGGCTCGCAAAGCAACTGCTGAAACCTGGCGTCATTGCCTTGGCGGTAACGATATCCGCCCGGTACTCACGTCGCTAGTGGAATGGTTCGATGCCGGAAACACCTTGCAGACCGGTGATGAAACAGCTGGTGATGCACTCCTTGGCGAGCTGGGGCAGTTTGATGGGTTAGGCAAGTTGATGAAGGCTATTGAGCCAGAACTTGCTGAGTCACCAGGTCTTGCTGCCTCCTGCGTTGAGTTCGCAATCGAAGGCCTCTGGCTCACTCGTCGCATTGATAAAGATGCTGTTGATGGGGTTATCCGTTACGGGGCTTCATGAGTCGGTTTACTTACGGTTCCTTCCATGATGGACCTGACCCGCTCTCTGCGCCAACGGATGCAGGCGGTGGAGTAGACGAGATCGGCCGAAGGTTGCTTGATGGGCAGTCGCTGAACGATGCATTTCGTGACATGTTTCGCGATGGGGTCAAAGACCGCGATGGTCTGCGAGAGATGTTTCGCAAAGCTCAGCAACGCCGTAAGGAAATAGAAAAGTCTGGCCGAATGGATGGGCTACTGACCGACCTCAGGCAGTTGTTAGACGATGCGCTGACCCAAGAACGCACTGCACTTTTCCCGGACCCATCTGATGATGCTCGCTTCCGTGAAGCCATGCTTGACACTGTGCCCGATGAGGTTGGTCGAGCAGTTCAGCAACTAGCCGACTACGACTGGCAGTCGCCAGAGGCACAGCGATCTTTTGATCAGTTGAAGGATCGGCTACAGCGCGATGTGCTTGATCAGCAGTTCAAGAACATGACGCAAGGCATGCAGCAACTCAATACCCCTGAATCAAAAGCTGCGATGAAAGAGATGATGCAGGACCTCAACGCGATGCTTGAAAAGCATCGCCAAGGTGAAGATGCATCGCAGGATTATGAAGACTTCAAGGAGAAGCACAGCGAATTCTTTCCTGATGCACCAGCGACGTTGCCAGAGTTCATTGACGAATTAGCGCGTCAGGCTGCGGCGATGCAGCGAATGATGCAGTCCCTGAGTCCAGAACAACGCGCTGAATTGGCTGAAGCTATGGCGCAGGCACTTTCAGACATGGGGCTGCAGGATGAGATGTCCAGGCTGCAAGAAAATCTACAGACGATGCGCCCTGAGTTCTCATGGACAGGTCAGCAACAGATGGGCGGAGATGAGCCACTTGGCCTACCAGATGCCACACAGGCACTAGCCGAACTGGCCGATCTTGAATCCCTGATGGATCAACTTTCAGACAGTGACGCGCGTGCAAATCTGGACAACATCGACGAGGCTGCGGTAGCTAGGGCCTTGGGGCGCCAAGCAGCCGATGATCTTCGCGCGATGCGCGAGATTCAAAAGCAGTTAGAAGATGAAGGTTATCTCCAGCGCGATGGAGACCGACTTGAGTTGACGCCTAAGGCTGTTCGACGCATTGGTAGAACTGCGCTTAAGGAAGTTTTTTCTTCCCTTGATGCATCCAAGAGAGGTGACCACAGCATTCATCGCTCAGGGGCTTCGGGTGAGATCACTGGAATGACCCGACAATGGCAATTTGGCGATGAACAGCCAATTGACGTTGTCACAACTGTGCGTAATGCGGTGAATAGAAAAATCATAAGTGGCTCTACGAAACTGACCCTCTCCGCGGAAGATTTTGAAGTACACGAAACAGAAACCCGCACTCGGGCTGCCGTTGCGCTCCTCATTGATCAGTCGTTTTCTATGGTGATGAGTGACACTTGGCGACCGGCAAAAACAATGGCGCTTGCCCTGCATTCCCTAGCGCAAAGTGCTTATCCACTTGATGCCTTAGAAATCATTTCCTTTGCCAATATTGCCCAAGTTGTTAAACCGCACGAACTTCCGAATTTGGAAGCTAGTTATATCCAAGGAACGAACCTGCATCACGCGTTGATGCTCGCGGGTCGTTTCCTCGACAAGCATCACGGTGCGCAGCGCGTTGTTATGGTGGTTACTGATGGTGAGCCCACCGCGTATATAGATGATGAGGGATACTCCTGCTTCAGCTACCCACCCAGCGATGAAACGATTGCTCTCACCGTTGCGCAAATCGATTTAATGACTCGACGCCGGGTGCCGATTTCATGGTTCAGGCTTGGTGATGATCCAAGTTTGGAACGCTTCTTGGACCAGATGGCCCGTAGAAATGGTGGCCGAGTACTTGCGGCATCCAGCGAAAAACTCGGCGACTACGTGGTGAGCGATTATGTACGCTCCCGAGGGTCGCGCTAATGCTCTGTTTGTTGCCAATAATGACTATTATTTAGTTGTGAATTCGCTGCAGCAGCACCCAGACCGCATTGAGCGGCTCACGCTACTCGCGCAGTCCCTCGTTACTGATCCGTCATGGGATGAAGTCACGCGGCTACTCGCGTTGCGGATCTTGGATTTTTGGGGCTGCCAAGAGGTATACCTATTCGAGGTGCATTCTGGTGGTTCGTTGAAGTTAAAGGCGTCCTACGGGGTCGCTGACACCACGAATTTTTCTGAGATATCCCTTGCCGCGAGTCCTGAATTGGGATCTGTCCTCTCGTATGGGAGAACAACGTGGATCGTGGATGCCGCTAAGGGAGACAATCTCATTCCATCGGCGCTCGGTTCACACCACAACGGTGGGGTGGTGATCGCTCCGCTAAATCGGGTCAACATTCCTGAGTTCCTAATGATCGCGACTTTCGCCGATACGTTGCCTGATAATCCGGCCAGCGGACCATTCATGTCGTCTGTCGTGAGTTTGCTCGAATTACGTGTGGCAATGGCTGAAGGTGGAAGCGCCAGAAGAGTTGTGGCTGGTTCGCCTGCTAGCAATGTTGATTTTTCTGAACGCCAACAAAGAATTTTGGAGCGCATCCAAGATGGCAAGACAAATAAGTCGATAGCCAGAGAGCTTGGCTTTAGTGAATCTACGATTCGTCAGGAAACTTTGCGGCTGTATCGCTCACTTGGCGTGAACTCGAGAACTGATGCAGTGATCGCTGCGCAGGCTAAGGGCTTGCTGACAAGTTAATCGAACTACTGGGTGAAGGCTTTGTAGACCACAAGGATTGAAACACCGATTAACACACTCTGAAGTAGACGAGTAGCAGTTTTAGGTGTGATTCGCCGCAAGAGCCGACTGCCAATTGGCGCGCCAATCAAACCACCCAAACCCAGAACGAGACCGGATCGCCAATCAATTTCGCCATGATTGAGCATGTGGCCAATCAAGGCCGCGCCGCTTGAGAAGACGATAACCGCCAGCGAGACTCGAGCTGCAACTTTGATTGGGGTATTGAGCCAGAGAATCTGAAGAGGCACGGTGATTAGACCGCCTCCGATGCCAAAGAGGCCACCCAAGAATCCGCCTGAGCCACCGGTTACGCCGACCTGAAGAAGGTTTGCATCGTTGGTATGCAGGTCGTGATCTTCATCTTCTGCATTGACTCTTCGATTGGTGAGTACGACGTTAATTACGTTGACCGCTGCAAATCCAAGGAGCAAAGCAGTCCCGGGCAATTGATGAGCAACCCAGGCGCCAAGTGGTGCAACAACAATTGCTGGAATGCCAATCATGAACACCCGTCGCCAGGGCACTTGTTTTGCGCGCATGTTGCTCACAGTTGCAGTAGCCGTGGTTATACAGATACCGACATTGCTTGTTGCGACGGCAGATACAGGGCTTAGTCCACTGAAGACTAAAATTGGCACAAAGAGCATGCCGCCGCCGCCACCGGTTGCACCTGCAAGGACTCCAGCCACGATGGCAACAAGGAACTCAAGGACAACCTGCATAGGTGCAAACTAGCGTGTGGCGCTAGACCCGCTTGGAGTTGCGCTCACTTGTGCCTGCGCGTTGACGGTAGGAGTAGGGAAACCGGCGGCTTGACAGGCCTTGACCATTCGGGAGCGCTGGGTTTTCAAACGTGTTGCCTTCTTACCCGACATGGTTGCCAGAGTTGCACTCTTATTTAGGCCGTTGAGTAATGCGATTGATTTCTTGCTGTTAGTCGTCAAGGTAGAAGCTTGGCCGGCACCGTCGCCAGTTTTGATCAGTTTAGATCCCGTGTTGATTGCCTTAGTGAGACGCAGATAGTCAGCCAGAACTTCGGACTCGGTGTAATCACCATTAGCTACGGCGCCAGCTAGGTAATCGATGACAAGCAAATCAATTTCGTAGACACTGGCGCATGCATTGCTTAGCTCGGTAACCGTTGCGATCGTTGGTGAGGGCGCCTTAGCAACTGACGTGGGGGTTCCTTGATCACTGGAGGAGCACCCAGAGAGCACGAACAGTCCGGCGATTGGAACCGCTGAAATTTTGAGAAACCGGGATCGTGTACTCACAGGAACACCCTTTCGCCAGTAGGTATTTCATCAGAGTCCTCCAGTTCACTGGTTTTCCACTTGAGCCACGCCGGACTTTGGAGCCGAACACATCGCACCGGGCTTTGTGAGGCAATAAATTGCCCAAAGAATAGAATTCCCCTCTTGCAGAATGATATTCTCGAATCATGGCTAATAACCCAACGCACCCATTTACCCCTGACGAAATCTCTCGGCTCTCTGCCTGGATGGATTCAGTTGACCGCCCAGGAAAGGGCGAAACCCCAGAACTGACAAAAATTTCTGGCGGTTCTCAAAACGAGTTGTACCTCGTTGATCGCGGGGGTGATCGCACTGTCATGCGGATTCCTCCCCGCGACTCCGGACGCGCTGAAGGCATCAAGCGAGAAATGACGTTCCTCGCAGCGATCGCTGGAACTGATGTGCCCCACGGTGATCTCGTTGCAGGTTGCCAAGATCCAGATGTGCTGGGCATTCCGTTCTATTTAATGAAGCAGATCTTTGGTTGGTCGATGGCTGGTGGGGGTTGGCCTGAGCCGTACGCATCCGACCTCAGTCTTCGTCCTTGCCTTGGTTACGCCCTGGTTGAAGGCGCAGCAAAGTTGGCAGCTGTCGATTGGAAAGCCGTGGGCCTTGAGGGCTTCGGACGACCAGACAACTTCCACGAGCGCCAGGTTGGTCGGTGGACTTCATTTCTCGAGGGATACAAGTTCCGCGAGATCCCAGGTCTAGATGAGACCACTGCATGGTTGGACAACAACAAGCCACGCTCATGGGAGCCGGGCATCATGCACGGTGATTACCAGTTCGCCAACATCATGTTCACCAATGACGTGCCCGCAGGACTTGCTGCTGTCGTCGACTGGGAGATGACAACTATTGGTGATCCGCTCCTAGACCTTGCCTGGGCCTTGCGCGACTGGGGACCT
>JBIIAA010000033.1:0-16434 GCA_044240165.1 Candidatus Nanopelagicales bacterium | reverse complement strand
ACTTCACAGACCCCTTGGCGTTCGCCTTGACCGCACCAGATTGAGCTCAGGTGGTAATCGTCATCGGGGGCTGAGCCAACGGGGGAGGTGACTGCCCACCCAGCACACATGATGAAGAAGGCCATTGGCAGCAGCCACCACGCGCGTTTCCTCACCTCTGCATCTTAAAGAGGAATATTTGCGGCTCTGACCGCGGTCGAGCATGGTTCGCCCCCTGTTTCCGTACGATTGGGCCATTCCCAAGTTTCGGAGGCACGCATGTCCGCGTTTCAGCTAGGCGACCGCTTGGTCGGTTCAGACCAACCGACCTATTTCATTGCCGATATCGCCGCGAACCACGACGGCGACCTGGCCCGCGCTCTGGAACTCATGACTCTGGCCAAGGAAGCCGGCGCTGACTGCGCCAAATTCCAGCATTTTCAGGCTGCCCACATCGTGTCTGACTATGGCTTTCGCTCCCTTGGGGGCCAGCAGTCCCATCAGGCTTCTTGGAGCAAGTCAGTTTTTGAGGTCTATGCGGACGCCGCGGTGGATTGGGATTGGACAGCCAAGATTGCTGCCCACGCCAAAGCCATCGACATCGAATTCATGTCCGCGCCATATGACCTCGATGCAGTTACTCACCTCAATCCCTACATGAGTGCCTTCAAGGTTGGCTCGGGTGACATCAACTGGCTCGAAGAGCTTCAGTTCATCGCCGACATCGGTAAGCCGGTTTTGATCGCTGCAGGAGCAGCATCACTTGACGACGTTGAGCGCGCGATGGATCTGCTCACTGCAGCGGGTGTGCCAATCGTCTTGATGCAGTGCAACACGAACTACACCGGTTCGATTGAAAACATTCAGTACGTCAACCTGCGCGTGCTTTCCCAATTCGCTTCGATGTATCCAAATGTGACGCTGGGTCTTTCAGATCACACTCCTGGTCACGTCACCGTGCTCGGCGCAGTCACTCTTGGCGCGCGTGTGGTGGAAAAGCACTTCACCGATGACACCCTTCGTGTTGGCCCAGATCATGGCTTCTCACTTGATCCAACCTCGTGGCGAGCAATGGTCGATGACACCAGAATGCTTGAAGCAGCCCTTGGCACAGGCATCAAGCAGGTTGAGCCAAATGAAGCACAAACCGTTGTGTTGCAACGTCGCTGCGTGCGCGCTGCACATGCACTTACGGCTGGGACAGTCATCACTGAAGCAGATATTGAAGTGTTGCGTCCGGCACCGGCCGAGGCAATTGCGGCCCATGAGTTTTCGAAGGTTCTCGGTACCACTTTGAATCGCGATCTGGTTTTCGGTGAAGAACTTCACTGGTCAGACGTCACGGCATAGGCCGTTTAGGTAACCAATTCAGATGACGGATTTCGACTGCGTGTATGTGAGTGCCACTTCGGGCATTCATGACAAACGGTGGGTGCAGGCCCTAGTTGATCTTGGGCACAAGCCTGCGGTCTTCAGTCTTGATGCATCGAGTTCCCTTGATGCACTCATCTCTTCCGTTGAAACCGCTGCCGGTTCCAGCTTGCCCGTGCTAGCTGGCCCTCTCACAACTGTTACCCAGCATCTGGTTGCGCAGGCACCTGAACTCAACGTCGTTGGTCTTTCATGGGGCTTCGATCTATTTGAGCTGCTAGCTCACGGCGAACTTTCTTGGTTACACAATCTCTCCGGCCTAGTTATTGATTCAGAACCAACACAACTCATTGCTACCTCTGCTGGCGTTCCTATTGAGCGATTGACCTATATCCCTTGGGGTATTGACCTGCTCGCCTTCACTCCTGTTGGTCCAACAATCTCGCTCTCGACGCTGGGGTGGGGCGACTCATCTCGGATGCTGTTGTCGTTACGTGCCCATGAGGAGTTGTATCGCGTTGGCGACATTCTCGAAGCCTTTGCCGACGTTGCCTCCACTGATCCAAGCGTGATGCTCGTGATTGGTCATTCAGGTTCACTCACTGCCACTTTGCGCGCACGCGTGAGTGAGTTACAACTCGATGACCGAGTTCGATTCATCGGCACGATCACAGAAGCCGAGTTGCCCGCTTGGCTACGCGCTGCTGCGTGTTACGTCACTGCTTCAGAAGTTGATGGAACCTCTGTGACCTTGCTTCAAGCAATGGCTTGCGAAACGCCAATTGTTGCTTCAGAAACCCCCGGCAATCTTGGTTGGATTGAAGATGGAAAAACTGGGTCGACGTTCACTACGGGTTCAATCCCAAGCCTGACTTCAGCCCTCATGACGGTGCTGTCCAGCGACACCGAACCAAGCAGTGCTCGAGCTCGGGCCCTCGTGCTTGAAAAAGCTGATTGGTCAATGAACATTCATCGACTCGAAACAGCAGTTTTTCTTTCCTGACACGCATTTAACCTCAGAAATGAGTGCACGCAAGAGCGCACTTGTGACGGGGGAATTTCATGTGGCTGCGGGGGCGTCGGCTCTTGCCGACTTTGATTGCTATTTCATTTTTCAGCTGGAACTTTGTTGCATGGGCGATCAGTGACTCGCAAGAGTTCGGTGACACATATAGATATTTCGGGTCCACGATTTTTGACATTCAAAACCCCGGGATAACTCCGGTGCTTTTTTACACCACGTTGGAAAATCCTGATGTTGTCACGTTTCTGCAAGTCGTAATCTTCTGCGCGGCATTCCTGCTCTTAGCCTGCGTGGTTGCTGCTCGTTTGAACTGGCGGCCATTGGGATTGGTGCTAGCCAGCCTTTTGCTCGTTGTATCCATGACAACTCCCCTGTGGTCTTGGAATATGTTTCTGTCCTCCGAGAGTCTGGCAATTAGCTGCGGCATCCTTTGGTTGGCGTCACTGATCTGGCTGGCACACCGCAGAACTACTTGCAGTCTCTTTCTTAGCGTCCTTGCAGGCGCGAATCTGATTGTTGATCGTCCGCAACTTACGCCAGTCGTTGTTGTTGTTTCTGGAATCGTCGCGATCTGGTTCTGGAAGATCCATCAACAAGTGCTACTTGCCCTATTGAGTTTCTTTGCCGTGCTCCCGTTCGCTGGCTGGGGCATCGCTCGCCTCTACCTGCTCTCAACCGATGCAACCTTTCGATATAGATACTCCATCGACAACTTGATGGATAAGACCCCGTCTTTTCGTTCACACGCAATCGAAAATATTGGAGTCTGCGCACCACTCACCGATGCCATCAACGGACCAAAACCTTGGGATGACGTTTGGGTCTTAAAGGACAACCTTGCAAGTGTGTGTCCGGATGCCTTCCTATGGCTCCAAGGTTCAAAAACCTCATTCAGCAATTGGTTCCTTGAAATACCTACAGCCACTCTGCAAAACTTCTACGACGTTGCAATCAGTTTTCGAAACTCGCCGTACTCTGCGGCTCGGGCCATGCCCGAGTGGGCAAGTTCTGTCTTGATGCCCGATATTGCAACCTGGCTGCTTTCCCTGATCTACCTAGTTGTTGGCATCGGTGTTGCAACCGCCCTTGGGCGAAGGTTGAAGTTCACGTTGTTTAACGTCACCAGCACGGTGCTCGTTCTTGTCACGATCGTGCTAACAACCCTGGCTATCTGGGGTGCTGACGGTATTGAACACGATCGACACCTGATTCCGCTGACCTTGCTTTTGCCAATTGCCGCGCTACTTCTACCTGCAACGCTCTGCGAAAAGTCCAAGGATTCCGCAGAACCCTTACTGGAAGCGCAACCCGTTTAGCTTTGGCTGGCTCGTGCTACCTGTTCGGCAAATGACACCCACGTGGGAACATTCGCTTGGCTTACTTGCGCGCAAAGTTCGGCGATCTTCGACTCTTGGCCAAACGTGGTGAACATGGCTGCCATCTGTTCCTTCGAATCACAAGCAACTTGCAGCGCCCCTTGGCCGAGCATGAGCTCACCCGCAGGTTGCACGCCGTCAAAAATCACCGGCGTACCAACACGAATCGCTTCAAGCACTGGAATTCCGTATCCCTCAATGCCAATTGAAAGAAAGACGCTGCTCTGATTGACGAGTTCGTAGACCTCTTGATCGGAAGCGCCCTGAACCCAGATCACCGGATAGTTGTCGGCAATGGCTTGCTCGATCGTGGCGTTAATCGCTTCATCTGACGAAGACTTCTTACCGATGTAGAGCAACTCAGCATCAAGACCTTGATCGACTGCAAGTTTGAAGCCTTCGAGAATTTCTACTGGCCTTTTGCGCGCTTCCAGAGTTCCAAGTCGCGTGAATCTGATTCGCGCTGTTGCGTTGCCTGCTTTGACTTCTAGATGATCTCCACCAGGATGCGCGACTCTGATCGGCAGCGCTCGATCTCTTCTGAGTCGATCAAGAATCGAATCGCGCGCATATGCGCTGATACAGACCACTTCATCGGCCACAGCGAGCAAACGGAAATATTCACTGACCCACGCTGAATTGCCCGGCTTGAAACGATAGTTCGCCGGTTCCGTCATCGGCAAGGTGTCGTAACCAATCATCACCGTGCGCATGCACCGTCGAAAGATTTCAAAACGCTCAAGCACGCTAGGTAGATATGACACCTCAGGCAATAACCAGGTGTCATACAGACTTACAAGGTCACCAAGCTTCACTGCGGTGTAATCCCGCGATGCGCGCTTTTCAGCAACAAAGGCTTGCACGATGCCAAGCACGTCGTCATCCGGTTCGCGGTGTTCAAAAGCGAGACCAATGAGTTCTGCGGCTTGCTCTGGCGTAAGCAGTAGATACTCGCCTTCGCGAGCAGGATTTGGAATCACGAAATCGGCTTGCACTTCTTCGCTTGGCCATTCTTTGGCTAAGTACTGCAGCACCCGTTGAATACCCGTGCCATACGGGTCACGAATGAACTGCTCGATATCAATCCCGGCGTAGGTCACTCTTTGCCCCCAGCGACTTCCTTGAGCAATTCGAGCAAAGCTTCGGCATAGCGTTTCGGCGATTTCGCATCGAGATAAGCCAGACGTTGTTCTTCACGAATTTCGTGGGCGATTGGATTCAAGATGCGCTTTTCAATCGCTTCAGCAACCATCAGTGAGCTGACATCATCGGGAAGCCGGTCGATGTAATCAGGAGTATCAACATCGATTGCAAGCCCAGCGCTGGCGATGCTTGTCGTGCCAAAAGCGGCGAGATCACTGAGCGGCCCGCTGACTCCCAGCAATGGGCTCACACGTAATTGCACACCAAGATCAACAGCAAGCAAGTAATCCCGGAACTGCTCATCGGTGAGGAACCCGGTGACTTCGCACTCTTGGATTCCTGCTTCCTCCGCGCGTTTCAGTAAAGCCTTCGTGTCCGTGTCTGATGCGGAACCTGCGAGATGCAATGAGATGTTGTAGCCCCACTGGCTTAACCAGGCCGCTGCTTCAACAACAACGTCAGTGAGCTTGGTGCGCAGATCCACAAAGCCAAACGTGCCCAAATGAATGGTCTCTGAATTGAAAGCCAACCGATCCCGGGCGTCGTTGCGCATTTCTTGAGTGATGTGATCAGTATTGGGAACGCGCTGGTTTGCGAAAGGCAGTAGTCGGGGAGTGACACCTGTTTCGGTTTCAATTCTTGGCGCGGCACTGGGCGCATGCAGAATCAACATTTTGGATTGATTCGCGACCTCCCAAAAACCAGCGTTTTGGAGCAGACGCATATCGTCAATTTGATCATCAAGCGCTGGTTCAAGCGAGCGTTGCGCTTGACCCTGCACCATCACCTGCTCCACGCCGCCTTGACCGCGCATCGCCATGTAGTACTCGACCATGCGTGTGTCATGAGCTATCGCAACCGTATCCACAGTCTTCATCACTTCGATGAAGGGAATGTGGAAATGCGAGTTACCGACCACTGTGACGAACACATCGTGATCGTGACCATTGGCAATCACGTCATCGATGTTTGCTTGCTTGATCGAATCTTCAACAAGCCCACCAGAGGTTGTGTAGACCGTGACGTCTGCAATCTTGGCAAGTTCGCGAACCGTTGCTGCCGAGAAATCGGCAACACCTGAGCGCTGCGGCTCCCAAGGTGTTGCGAATCCGATGCTCAATAGGTCGTTGGCTTCAACTTCCTTGTTTGATCGAGCAATCTCCTGAGCGCTACCCACTCGCGACTTGATTCTTTCAGCTATGGAAGTTTCCAGCTCATCATGGTTATGGCGCGTCAGTTGCTTGAGCTGCTGCTTATGCGTTGAGGCCTTGCCGCGGTGAAAACGGATCGCGCTTGCCATCGCTTTGATATCGCCTGCTGGCGCCAAATAGCCACTTGATCCGATGAGTTCGCGATGGGCCGGAATGTCAGAAGCCACAACTGGCGCACCAGCACGAAGGGCTTCAATAACTGGCAGCGATAAGCCTTCATCAAATGATGCCACTACCACTAACTCGGCACTGGCTAAAAGTTCATGCATCTCTGCATCAGAGATTCTGCCAAGAGTTTGAGCTTCACCAGGCCGCATTGCTGCTGCGATCGACCAATGGTGAACTCGGGTTGACTGACCAGCCATACCGAGCACCACAACATTGCGTTCTGCATCTCGGCCTGCAGTTGCTGCACCGATAGCAGCCAGAGCACCATAGGTGTTTTTACGTGGCTCATCACCTGTCATCACCACGATGGGGCCAGTCCTGACGGCATTGCCAATAACTGATTTGCCTTGCGGTAACACATCTTTTGGCCAAGCGACAGAGAATTTGATGTTGGCTGTCGAGTCTTGGGCTATTGAGTCCCGACCTATTGCGTCTTTCCCGAGCCAAGTCTTTGTTTCATCTGCAGCCAATTTCGAGATGCAAATGAAGTCGTTGTATTTTCTCAACGCATCCAAGCCCGCTGCATATTCAGCACGCGCAGCGACATTGCTCAGATAGATCGTCGGGTAATGCATAGGAATGAAATCAAAGACGACCGCAACCTTGTGAATGTCGCTCTTAAGAAGTGGCACTAGCGGGGCTGCTGTGGCTGTCATCGGTGACGGCTGGATGAGTAACGAGAATTGCGAGACGTTCTCTTGTGTAACTCGTGTGATCAGCTCACATTCGCCAGCGAGCTCTAGCGGCAACTTCTCAAGCGCTTTATCGACAAGCAGCACCAACTCGGAGTCGGTTGCATTTTCTCTTGCACTTTGTAAGGCCGCTAGTGCAAAACGGCCAATACCTCGGGCACCAAAAGTTGCAGTCTGGAGACTTCGAGCATCAAACAGAATTCGATTGGCAGTCGCGGGAATCGGCAAGTGATTTTCAGCAAGGTGGAGGCGCAAGCGAAGGGCCGCTGTTACTCGTCCGATTTCATCATTGTGATTGTCAGTGCGCAAATTCAATGTTGCGTCGTCGTCGTAAGGTCCTGCATTAATCCAAGCGACAGCACTCGTGATGTCATGCGACGTGAGTTGCGCCAACTGAAAACCGCTTGTAGGCAATGGTGGTTTGCCAGCAGGTGAAATCCAATCCACTACATCTTCAGGAGGATTTCCTAGGTAAGCAGGATCAGTGAGATGCCCTTGATTAATCACGACGTGCTTAAGGTGACGCTTACGAACCGCTGCATTTTTCATTGGTGCCGGCAGGTGATTCAAGCCCTGGCGACCTTTGAATCGTGCAATTCGTGCGGCCTTTGCGCCCTTGCGTGCAATCTTCCAAGCTCGGGAACCTTCAACGTGGGTGAGTGCAGATCGGAGTTCGCCTATTTGCTTTTCGTATTCCGATGTTGGCACTTCGTTAGCGATGTCATGTAGCAGAAGTTCACGCTGCCATGCCCTGCGAATATCCGACTTGTTCGTGCGATCTCGAAGGGTTGCTTCTTCGAACTGCACCCAACCATCTGCCCCTGCGTCAATCGCATTAAAGGGGGTTGCGATGGCTTCAATGATTTCGCTGTGTTCCTCAGCAACGTACCAAGCATTCACGCCGTCAAAGGCAGCGAAGGAATACTTCTGTCCGGTGATCGCTGTTTCCCAACCTGCATGCGAACGCACGTTGGTGCCAGGTACGACTGCCTCAACACACAAGACCCACGGCCGGTGACGTTGCAGATCCAAACCAGCCAACACGCTGGCTTCGGCACCCTCAACATCGATCGACATGAAATGGATGTCTTTGCTGTGGTGCTCATCGAGGACTGCGCTGAGTTTCTTGGTCGGCACTTCAAAAGTTTGCGTGGCAAAGCCCCGATCGGCGGCGGCCTGCGCTTCATTTGCCGCCAACGTGCCAAGACCCGTGCCCGGAACTCGATGGAAGGTCAGGGTGCCATCTTGATCAGAGGCTGCACACTCAATCACCGTGTCCAGAGGACGATGGATGCGAAGTTCGTTGGCGTGATCAGGGTCGGCCTCAATGAGCAGTCCGCGCCAGCCTTGGTCGTACAGGCTGGCAGTAATACTCAGATGCCGTGGTTCGTTTGCGCCCACATCTACGTAGGTCAGCTGGGTTGGATCGAGATCTTTGAAGGCCCGCCACACACGGATGTCCTCAGCGTTTTGCGCGTAGGAGATCTTTCTTGGGTCCACGAGGATTGAGCGTAGGGGGTCGCCTCTTGCTTTATCCACAGGCAGGTGAGCACGCATGGTCACGTCGCCGGATTGCCTCTAGATTTCCGTGATGGGAATGAACTCGCGGTGATGTACACTTGTAATACACGTAATGTGTGTACTACATCTGGAGGACTTATGGCACTCGTATCCCTACGTTTACCCGATGAGTTGGATCTCAGACTTACCGAATTAGCGAAAATCACCGGGCGCACCAAGACGTATTACCTACTTGAGGTGATTCAAGGAGGTATCGACGAACTCGAAAGCATCTATCTCGCCGAAAAACGGCTTGAGGATCACCGGGCTGGGCGCGATCCGTCCACTTCTCTGGCGGAAGTGGCTGAGCGCTTTGGCTTATCGAATTGAATTACTTGATTCAGCTGAGCGAGACCTTGCAGCTCTAGATCCACCCGTAGCTCGAAGAATAATCCAGTACTTGCTTAGCCGAGTGTCCGTATTAGAAGACCCACGCACAATTGGAGAGCCACTAGTAGGCAGTCGTCTAGGAAATTTTTGGCGGTATCGAGTGGGGGATTACCGGGTTATTGCAGATATCGACGATGCCTTGATTCTCGTTCTCGTGGTGCACATCGATCACCGCAAACAGGTCTATCGAAGAACTTAAGAAGTAACTTCTAGGTCCTCGCGCCACAGTGCTTCAGGATCAGTGAGTAGCAATTGGTCATAGGCCACCATCGCTTCAACGATGCCTTCGAAACTCTTGGTGTGTTGCCAACCCAATTCTTTATAGGCCCGCGCACTATTTCCGCGCAGCAGTGTTGGATCGGTTTGCCTGCGGAAATCGTCATTGGTCCGCACCACTGATTGCCAGTCGGCAATCCCTGCAGCTTTGAAAGCCTGGGCAATGAAATCTTTAAGCTCGTGACTTTGCCCAGTTGCGAGCACATAATCATGCGGCGCTTTTGCGCTGAGCATTGCGCGCATGCCGCGCACATAATCAGGTGCCCAACCCCAGTCACGCGAAACATCCAAGTTTCCAAGTTCGAGGAACTCTTGTTGTCCTGCTGCGATTTTTGCTACACCTTGAGTAATGCGTCGGGTCACGAAACTTTCACCACGCAACGGTGACTCGTGGTTATAAAGAATCGCTGCAACAGCAAATAAACCTTGCGCTCTAGCAATGTCTATGAGTTCAAGGGTCTGCGCCTTGGCAATTGCATAAGGAGTGACTGGGCATCGTGGTGTTCGCTCATCTTGCGGTGAGGTTTCGGTGCCTTCAAAAACTGTGCCAGAAGCTGCTTGCACAAACCGCACAGTCGCGGTTGTGCCTCGAGCCCTGCTCGCAAGAGTTTTCATTCCCGCCAAGATCGCCTCAACCGCAACGACATTGATCTTGTGGGTTAACTCTGGATTTGCTGAAGCCTCAACGAGTGAGCTGATGCCGCCAAAGTTATAAATCTCATCTGGTGCAACATCAATTACTAACTGCTCGAGAGCATTTGGATCACCAAGGTCACACTCAAGAACTTCCGCTGTTGGTGCATATTTCAAATACTGCGAAAAATCATGATCAGGTTTTACGATGCCAACCACTTCATAGCCGTCAGCAAGCAGCATTTGTGACAGCAATGTGCCGTCTTGCCCTGCTACTCCAGTGATGAGTGCCTTCATGCTGACGCACGTACTCGTTTCTTATCAGAGAATAAAATTAGAACTTGCCTTCTGCTGCTCCATCAAGGCGGGCAATGTCTGCATCAACCATGATCTTTGCGAGTTCAGGTGGCAACACCTTTGCTTCCCAACCCAAGACGCGCTTTGCCTTGCCGGCATCACCGATGAGTTCATCAACTTCAGTTGGTCGCAAGAACTTGGGATCGAACTTGACGTAATCCTCCCAGTTCAAACCAACATGCTTGAACGAGAAATCAAGGAAGTCACGAATCGTGTAGGCAGTCCCTGTTGCAAGAACGAAATCGTCAGGCTCGTCGGCCTGCAACATCCGCCACATGCCATCGGTGAATTCAGGTGCGTAACCCCAGTCACGAATGGAGTCGAGGTTACCCATCCACAATTCGGTCATGTTGCCCTTGAGAATGTTGGCAACGGCAAGAGTGATCTTGCGAGTTACGAAGGTTTCGCCGCGGCGTGGTGATTCGTGATTAAAGAGCTGGCCGTTGACAGCGAACATGTCGTAGGCCTCGCGGTAATTCTTCGTGATCCAGTAGCTGTAGACCTTCGCTGCGCCATATGGGCTGCGTGGGTAGAACGGTGTGTCTTCGTTCTGCGGTGGAGGGCTGGCACCGAACATTTCGCTGGTGCTGGCTTGGTAGAAACGAATGCTGGTGTCATGGCTACGAATGGCTTCAAGCATGTTCAGCGTGCTCACACCCGTTGCTTCGGCGGTGTAGAGCGGCTCATCGAAACTCACGCGCACATGTGACTGGGCAGCAAGGTTGTAGACCTCATGCGGGCTGATCTCACGCACAAGCTGATGCATGCGAGCTGCGTCTGTGACATCGCCGTAATGCAGGTGCAGGTTCTTACCTGGAATGTGCTCGTCGTGATGCAAATGATCGATGCGACCCCGGTTGAACGAACTCGAGCGGCGCACGATGCCGTGCACTTCGTAGCCCTTTTCCAGCAACTGGGCAGCCATATATGAGCCGTCCTGACCCGTCACGCCAGTAATGAGCGCGCGCTTTGCCTCTGTCAAGACATCCTCCGACCGAATATCGGACAGCCTTGAGGCGGTCCGGTTAAATTGAGTAAGTGCAGCCTACCGGCTCCACCCATAGACTCGGTGTTGTGACTGTGGCCGCTGTCGTGCCGACTTTTCGGCCCGTAACCAATGAGTTGGTCGCTTTGGTCACTTCACTGCAGGCCGCCGGGCTTCCAGTGCTTGTCACCGACGATGGCTCCCCTGCAATCTTTGATCCCGCGTTACGCGCGGTAGCTGACCTTGGCGTGACGGTGATTCGTCATGAGGGCAACGCGGGCATCGCCCGTGGGCTCAACGAAGGGCTCGGGTTCGCAGTTGATTCCGGTGCCTCCTGGCTGCTCACCGTCGATCAAGACTCGGTGCTGCCTTTGGGCTACGTAGAATCCCTGCTGCCTTGGGCAGTGTCTGGCGTTGGTGTGGTCGCCGCTGAACACATCAACGATGCAAGCGGCTCAATCAACTATCCATCTCGGCTGGTCGATGGCCAGGTGATCACTGAAGAAGTGATCCAGACTGGGTCGCTGTGGTCAGTTGCAAAAATGCTGGCGGTTGGCGGTTTTGACGAATCTTTAGGGATCGATGCTGTAGATGCGGCAGCTTGTCTACGACTTCGCGAGCAGGGTTTCAAGGTTGTTCTTGCCCCCGACGTGTCTCTGACTCATCACCTTGGCAATGCGCGCCAAGTTCGGATTTTCGGCAAAACAGTGTTGGCAACAGGTCACAGTGCCGCCCGTCGCACCACGATGGTTCGCAATCGCCTCAAGCTCGCACCGGCTGAATTTCGCCAATCTCCACTTCATGCATTTCGCACTCTTCGCAGGGTTGCGGTAAATGTTGCCTTGGGTGCTCTGGTCGAAGAAGATCGCTTGGCGAAGGCCAAAGCAGGGCTACGCGGGTTACGTCCTGGCTCTAAGCGTTAATCTTGCGCATTAATCGAGGGGAGCTCCTGTGAAGGGCATCATTTTGGCCGGCGGCACCGGTAGCCGGCTATGGCCGATCACCAAGGGCGTCAGCAAGCAACTGCTTCCGGTGTATGACAAGCCGATGATTCATTACCCACTCGACACCCTTATTGGTGCTGGGCTTCGTGATGTGCTGATCATTACGACTCCTGAGGATTCTGAAAGTTTCTCGCGCCTACTAGGTGATGGAACTTCGCTAGGCATGAATATCCAATATGCAGTGCAGCCCTCCCCTGATGGCTTGGCACAAGCCTTTCTTATTGGTGCTGACTTTCTCGATGGTGATCAAGCGGCACTCGTTCTCGGTGACAACTTGTTCTACGGACCTTCGCTGGGCGGCAAACTTTCGCAACTCACCAATCAAGTTGGCGCGAATGTTTTCGCATACGAAGTAGCGAACCCATCTGAATATGGTGTTGTTGAATTCAACTCCGATGGTGTTGCTATTTCGATCGAAGAAAAACCAAAATCACCAAAGAGCAACTTCGCTGTTCCTGGCTTGTATTTTTACGACGAGACTGTTGTTGAAGTTGTCAAACACATTAAGCCGAGTGATCGCGGCGAACTGGAAATTACTTCAGTCAACGATCACTACCTACAGGCTGGCACCCTCACTGTTTCGGTTCTCGAACGCGGCACTGCTTGGCTCGATACCGGAACTTTTCGTTCACTTCAAGATGCTGGCGAGTTCGTGCGCGTGATTGAAGATCGCACTGGAACGAAGATCGGTTGCATTGAAGAAACTGCATGGCGCAACGGTTGGATCACAGACGAACAACTGCTTAATCATGCTGATGAACTCCAGAAATCTGGCTACGGTGACTACCTGAGAAATTTATTGACGTGAGGTTTGGCTTTTCCTTGTGGTTATAAACAGCCCGCACCTGCCCATTGATGTTTTTCTCCTCACTGTAGGTTGACCCCATGCTGAGTCGCGCGACCACCAAACCAGCAGCTCTCGTACTCCTCTCGACCTTTAATGGTGTGGAATTTCTTGAAGCCCAAATTAGTTCAATCCAAGAACAACATGCGATTGACGTGACATTTTTTGTGGTTGATGACGCCTCAACAGACGCAACTGTTTCCTTGCTGCGAGAAATCATTCCTCCCCACCAACTGTGCCTCACCATCAATGCGACACGTGTCGGGTTGCCTGGGGCCTACCTGTGGCTCTTGGCAAACGCTCCAAAAGGCCATGCCATTTATGCATTTTCCGATCAGGACGATCTCTGGCACAAAGATAAATTGGTCACCGCTTGGCAAGCACTCTCGCAACTGGATAACACGCGGCCTGCACTCTGGGTGTGCAATTACGACCTCCTGATCAACAACAAGAACGAAATCAATACTTTCTACCGACGTCCCGCTGCTCCCAGTTTCGGTAATGCACTCGTCGATGGAATCGGCCCCGGCTGCTCGATGGTGTGGAATCCCGCATTGCAAAATGCACTCGAGTTTCCTTCGCCAAAAAATTGCATAATGCACGACCGTTGGATGTATGCCTCCGCAATATCACTCGGATCGGTGCTTCAGGACGAAAATACATTAATGACTTACCGTCTCCACTCAAACAACTCCGTGGGTATGGATGCTCGATTAACGAGCCGCATAAGAAGACACTGGAAAGCCCAGCACGGGGAATCAGCCACCTTCGAGAGGCAGGCAGCCGAGTTGGAACAACGGTACGGAGGCAAACTAGGACTCCGAAATCGCCAACTCATTCGGAACTTTACCCACGGTAACCGATTTTCTCGTGGGCTTTATTGGGCTAAAGGCGATCTCAAAAGGCATCGGACTAAAGACAATGTTTTATTGCTCTTCAGGTTGATGCTGTTCACGAATAAGGGGACCAGAGCCACTCCATGACTGCAGTCCTTATCCCCGTCTTCGGGCAGTTCGAAATGGCTCTCCAATGCATTGACCGAATTGTTCAGCACACAAATGCACAGCATCAAATTGTTGTTATTGACGACTGCACCCCAGGTCCGTCGGATGCCCTTCTATGCCTTCTTGATCAAGCTGGTCTGTTACCCCGCATCTCATTTCTTCGAAATGAAGTTAACCTTGGCTTTCCAGCCACCGTTAACCGAGGCTTTGCAGCCTGCGGACTGCAGGACGTCGCGATCGTTAACTCAGATGTTTTAGTCAGCGATGGTTGGTTGGAGGGACTCATTGAAACAGCGAGCACCTCTGATTTGGTCGCCACAGTAACCGCCATGACAAACAATGGGGAAAATGCTTCAGCAGTTTTGGGTCTAAGCCGGCTCTCAGAGTTGACCACAGACGAACTTGATCAAATCAATCGACAACTACCGCATCTCCCGAAGATTAGCCCAGCCACCATGCCCACTGGGGTGGGTCACTGCATGCTCGTTACGAGAAAGGCCATGGTTGCCGTTGGTGAATTTTCCCTTGATTTCTCGCCTGGATACGGTGAAGAAGTCGATTTTTCACTCCGCACAACACGCATGGGTTTCATTCATCTTCTGTGTCCTACTGTCCTTGTGTGGCATGAAGGAGGGCGGTCCTTCGGCGAATCTCGAACAGATATTCAAATGAAACACGAAGAACTTCTCAAACAAAGGTACGAGGGCTACTACCACTACGTCCACACATATGAACAGCGCAAGGATCAGGCTCTCACTGCATTTATGCGAGTCCATTTACTTACACGTGGGATGAGAGTTCTGATCGATGCACGCATGCTTCATAAAGTGAAAACTGGGGCCGGAGTTGCAGCTACCGAGATCGCCAGGGTCCTTTCCACTCATTGCGATATTGAGAGCGTGACGATATTGCTTAATCCTTCTGTGACAGTTGTATTTCCGGAAGGCTCCTCGCCCATCAAGGTTCTTGGCACGCATTCCATAAACCGGCACATTGCTCAGTTTGGAAAATTTGACATTGTTTTTCGCCCCGGACAAGTAGATTCAAACGACACTTTGAAGTCGCTTTGGGACTGGGCCTATCGAGTCTCGCTCTTACAATTGGATTTCATTGCTTTTGATAACTGGTTCTATCACGGTGATGCCGCGTCGCTTAGGGCATACCAAGACGCCATCATCAGTTCAACATTTCTCGCCGACTCACTCATGTACAACAGCGAACACGTATATCAAGAATCTCAGCGATCTGCTCCTCGCATTTTGGGGCCAGGTGACATTCGCAATCTTGGGAATGGGCTTGATCACGCTCCAAATTTAGAAAATATTTCGAAACGTGCGCGTCTCATTGTTGTATTGGGCAGTTCGTACGCGCACAAGAACCGAGGGTACGCACTCAGGCTTCTCAGCCTTGTCAATTCTGACTCGACCTCCGAAACCCGAATGATTTTGGTTGGCGCGAATCCACCTTTCGGCGGGACATTGAAGGAGGACCAAGCGCTCACAGAAGAATTGGGACTCGGCAATCTCGTTGAATTCATCAACTGGTTACCCGATGAGGAAATCCAACTTATTATCTCAAGGGCCAGCATTGTTCTTTACCCGAGTATTAGCGAGGGATTCGGGTTAGTGCCATTTGAAGCAGCCGCAAATGGAGCTGCACCGCTCTTCGCATTGCAGACTTCATTGAAGGGAATAGCTCCAGGCGTTCCATATTTTCTCACCCTCGTTGATATCGAACGTGATGCGCGAGTGGCGGCAACTTTGCTGGATTCGCAGGAGGCTCGGGAAACTCAAATTGCATATATCGATTTGGTCGCAGAGGCACTGACCTGGGAGGGCATTGCTGATGAACTTGTTTCCCATTTGAAACTGACTCTCTTGACACCCTCGCGGGTGACAGAACAATTTCGAAAGGAATTCTTCGCTTCTAGGAAGACTAATAAGAAATCTCTACTACATGTCCGCGCCCATCCAATGGTCCAACGAATGCTTCCGCCAGGATCCCGCAGAGCCAACTACTTCAAATCCTCGTACTTCAAAGTTTTCTCATAACGTCAAAGGCACCTCGTTCTAGGAATTGAATGTTTTTCGAATTCGGTTGGTGAACGTTCGGCTTATTCGAGCTGTAGTTCTTCTCGAAAAATCACGAGTGCATTGTGATTGACAGTAGCAATTTTCGGATCAAGACCAGTTGAGATTGCCCAATTGGGTAAAGTGCCGTACGGGCAAAATGGCCAACCTGACTTCGCCGAGTTTTCTCCGGATTCGTGATTTGAGATCCACCATGGGCTAACTGGGAATGCCAGATTAAACATCGCCCTTTCTCAGCAATTCTTAACTCTTAGAAAACTTGTTCTTCACCTTGCGTAGTTTTTCGGTAGCCCGATATGTCCTACTCGACATGATTGAAGCGAGAGC
>JBIIAA010000125.1:0-5052 GCA_044240165.1 Candidatus Nanopelagicales bacterium | reverse complement strand
GCCAGACCAATGATTTAGTGGCTGTCATCGCCGAAGTTGAGTCCGCCTTGAATGTCAGGGTTCTTGGACCAACCGATGGGCAAGCAATCATCTTGGCCGACCGAAAAGACGGCGCAGCGCTTGCCGCTCAGCTGCACGCGATCACTTCTTCTCGATCAGCTAAGGCTGCGCTGGGCGTCGTTCATGTCTACTTAGACCCTCGTGATGTCAGCTAAAAGGTCCTCGGCACGGCAAATTCCAAGTGTTACGCGTGTGACTACCGTGACTTGTGGGGTTTGGTCGGTATGGTCGCCACATGGCGTCTCGTACGTCCGCTCCAGCGCGTAAAAGTGCTGCACGCGGATCTTCCCCACGAGGCAGTGCGAAAAAGAGCGCTGCTCGTAAGAGTCCTGCACGTTCAAAAAAAGCTGCCCCAAAGCGGGTGAAGACACCGCTAGCCCCAGGGCCACTCGTTCGGGTGGTCATGTGGTTTGGTCGCATGCTGCGCGGTCTTTGGCTTGGTGTTGCCACCGGGATCGGCCATGTGGCTCGCAGTCTTGGCTCAGGTGCGCGCGATCTTGAGCCCCATGAACGTCGAGACGGTGTAGCCCTTGGCTTGTTGGCTGTAGCCGTGGCACTCGTGGCCGGCGTGTGGTTTGGCGTGGATGCTTGGTTTGTTTCTGGACTTTCGATGGTGGCTCAGTCGCTGATTGGCGTCCTGGATTTCTTTTTGCCGATGCTTTTAGTCGTTCTGGCTTGGCGTACCTTGCGACATCCAGATGCTGCCTTCATCCCGGGTCGAATTCTGATCGGATGTTCGGCACTCACCATCGGATTCATCGCAATGTGGCATCTCCTGCACGGCACGCCGACTCCAAGTGATGGTGCGGCAGCGATGAACTCAGCTGGCGGAGTTATCGGCTGGATATTCTCTGCACCGCTCGTTAGCGCGGTTGGCCCGATCGTGACGGGCGCTTTATTACTGCTACTCATGGCTTTTGGCGCACTTGTGGTGACAGCAACGTCATTGCACTCAGTTAAGGATCTCGTGGGCACTCTCACCAAACGTGCGCACAGAGAGCCAGACCACGACACCGACTATGAGCATGCCGAACAGTCTGAGTTTGATTACGACGAAGATTTTGAAGATGACGACGTTTTCCCTGAAGGCCTTGCCGGGGATGAGCCATTCATCGCACCAGTAATAGATGAGGATCATCGACCAGCTGCATTGCTGATGTCGGGAATCGCGCCAGTGGGTTCAGCTTCCAGTTCTAATTTTAATGAGACTCAAGCCATCGCTCTTGACGCCCATCCAGCCCGTCACGAGACGATTGTTGTCAGCACGGAAGCGGAGCCTAAGAAATCAGCAGGCGTTCCGCGAGCAAAATTCCGTAAGAGCACCTATGTCTTGCCACCAAGCACGATGCTGAAGAACGGACCCGTTCCAAAGGCTGCGACCAAAGCGAATGAACTTGTGGTGGCAGCGCTCACTGAGGTTCTTGAACAATTCGGTATTGATGCAACGGTTGCCGGATTTATGCGCGGACCAACGGTTACTCGCTATGAAATTGAACTCGGCCCAAGCGTCAAGGTTGAGCGAGTGACCGCATTAAGCAAGAACATTGCTTATGCAGTTGCCAGCGCTGATGTTCGAATTTTGAGTCCGATTCCGGGCAAGAAAGCTATTGGAATCGAGATTCCCAATACCGATCGCGAGCTCGTAGCTCTCGGCGATGTTCTGCGTAGCAAATCTGCGACAGGCGAGCCACACCCAATGGTTGCGGCCCTTGGAAAAGACGTAGAAGGCGGTTACGTCGTAGCAAACCTGGCGAAAATGCCGCATATCTTGGTTGCAGGTGCCACAGGAGCAGGTAAGTCCAGCTGCATTAACTCCCTCATCACCTCAATCTTGATGCGGGCTACTCCAGATGACGTCCGCATGATCCTTGTTGATCCAAAGCGAGTCGAATTGACCGCGTATGAAGGTGTCCCGCACCTCATTACCCCGATCATCACAAACCCTAAAAAGGCAGCAGATGCTTTGGCTTGGGTAGTGAAGGAAATGGACCGTCGTTACGACGATCTTTCACATTTTGGTTTCCGCCACATCGATGATTTCAATAAGGCCGTGAAAACTGGCAAGCTCACATTGCCTGCCGGAAGTGAACGCGATCTAGCCCCATATCCATATCTGCTGGTCGTGATCGATGAACTCGCTGACTTAATGATGGTTGCTCCACGTGATGTTGAAGACTCGATTGTGCGTATTACCCAACTCGCACGCGCTGCTGGCATCCACCTAGTTATTGCCACACAACGTCCAAGTGTTGATGTGGTCACTGGCCTGATTAAGGCAAACGTGCCAAGTCGGTTAGCTTTTGCCACTTCGAGTGTTACCGACTCTCGAGTGATTTTGGATCAGCCGGGTGCTGAGAAATTAGTCGGTCAAGGCGATGGACTGTTCTTGCCGATGGGCTCGAGTAAGTCGATGCGTATTCAGGGCGCTTTTGTGTCCGAAGCTGAGATTCGTCAGATTGTGAATCACTGCAAGGCACAAGGTGAAGCACAGTTTATTGAGGAAGTTGTTAAACCAGTTTCCACAATGAAGGAAGTCGATGAAGACATCGGCGATGATCTGGACATTTTGTTGCAGGCAGTTGAACTCGTTGTGTCTACGCAATTTGGTTCGACGTCAATGTTGCAGCGAAAGTTGCGTATTGGGTTCGCTAAGGCTGGGCGCATGATGGACTTGATGGAATCGCGCAGCATCGTTGGACCAAGTGAAGGATCCAAGGCTCGTGAAGTCTTAATTAAGGCCGACGACCTACCTGGAACCATCGCGATGCTTCGCGGTGAATAAACGTCACTGGAGCAAGCGAACCGCGCGAGTGATCACGCATACCCGGGACACTTTGTGCCACGGTCTATCACTTAGCCCACTTGATCGCTAGAGTCTTTTTATTCGGGGATTGGGGGGCGAAATGAGCGTTGGTTCAAGACTTGAGCAGGCACGCGTGGCTGCCGGCCTGTCACTTGACGATTTGGCTCAAATTAGCAAGTTGCGGGCATCTATTTTGCGAGCCATGGAAGCCGGGGATTTCAGCCACTGCGGTGGACTGGTTTATGCCCGTGGTCAGCTTCGAGCCCTCGCGCCGGTTCTGAATCTCGATCCGGATGCGCTTATTTCCGAGTTTGGGCTTGAGGTTCAAGACGGGCTGCATGGCTCGGCTTCTGACTCTGACTAAGCCAACTACACTTAATGGGTGTCCCGGCCCTCTGTAGCAATCGTCACCCTTGGGTGCGCGCGTAATGAAGTTGACTCCGAAGAGCTAGCAGGTCGTCTTGCGGCCGGTGGCTGGGACCTTGTGGAAGATGCAGAAAACGCGGATGCGGTGCTGGTGAACACCTGCGGTTTCGTGGATGTAGCGAAGAAAGATTCAATCGACGCGATCTTGGCCGCTTCTGACCTGAAATCTTCAGGCAAGACTCAGGCTGTCGTTGCTGTTGGTTGTCTGTCTGAACGTTATGGCGCAGATCTAGCTGCGGAACTTCCCGAAGCTGATGCAGTACTTGGTTTCGACGACTACCCAGACATTGCTGATCGCCTTCGACGCATTGTTGCCGGAGATCGACCAGCCGCACACACTCCAACTGACCGTCGCTTGATGCTGCCGATTGCACCAGTAGATCGAGATGACTCAGCAGTGCATATTCCAGGTCACGGAGATATTGCAGCCCCTCGACTTCGACTAGAGCAAGGTCCTGTTGCCTCCGTGAAGTTAGCTTCAGGCTGCGATCGACGATGTGCGTTCTGCGCTATTCCAACCTTTCGAGGATCCTTTGTTTCAAGGACACCCGCAGAAGTTCTGGCTGAAATCAGTGAACTCGTGCGCACTGGAGTCAAGGAAGTAGTGCTCGTCAGTGAAAACTCCACTTCTTACGGAAAAGACCTCGGCGATCTACGCATGCTTGAAACAGTCCTACCGAAACTGGCAGAGCAGAGCGGAATTACGCGCCTGCGCGTTGCCTATTTGCAACCGGCAGAAATTCGTCCAGGTCTTATTGAGGCGATGGCTGAGTGTGAACAGGTTGCTCCGTATTTTGATCTGTCGTTCCAACATGCAAGTGCTTCCGTCCTTCGCCGAATGCGTCGGTTTGGCGGCACTGAGGCATTCTTGGGCTTGATCGAGCGTATTCGCGATCTTGAACCAGAAGCGGGTATTCGCAGCAACGTCATTGTCGGTTTCCCTGGTGAAACTGAAGACGATGTTGAAGAGCTAGCCCAGTTCCTGCAGAAGGCACGCCTTGATGCAATCGGAGTCTTTGGCTACAGCGATGAAGATGGCACCGAGGCGTTAACGATGCCGGACAAGATTAGTGTCGAAGTCATTCGCACCAGAGTTGAGCGAATATCTGCCTTGGCCGATGAAGTGATGGCTCAGCGAGCAGAAGACCGCATCGAGAGTTCAGTGACCGTCATCATCGAAAGATTTGATGAAGATGAAGATGGCGGGCTGCTTGCAGTTGGTCACGCAGGCCATCAGGGTCCTGACGATTCCGAAACATTTTTATCTGTTGAAGAAGGTGAAGTTTCAATCGGTGATGTCATCACCGCTGTTGTCGTCGATGTTGACGGTGTCGATCTGATTGCAGAAATCGCATGAAAGCGGTTCCGGTTGATCCGGCAACTGTTCCCGTCTCCAGCGATAAAATCGCCAATCTTCCCAATGCTTTGACGGCCCTTCGCCTTGTCGCTGTCCCCGCCCTGATTTGGTTATTGACCATTGATACAGAGTCGGCGCGTTTTTGGGCAACGATTGTTTTCATCCTGGCAGCTATCACTGATCTCATGGATGGCGCGATCGCCAGAAAACGTGATCAAGTGACCTCATTCGGCAAACTCGCTGATCCGATTGCAGATAAGGCACTCATTGGCACCGCACTCATCGGCTTATCTCTGCTTGGTGATTTAGCGTGGTGGATCACCATCGTGATCTTGGTGCGGGAACTTGGTGTGACCGTCTTGCGGATGTGGGTGATTCGCCATGGCGTCATCTCGGCATCGCGCGG
>JBIIAA010000032.1:0-16505 GCA_044240165.1 Candidatus Nanopelagicales bacterium | reverse complement strand
CCCACGGTCGTAATAGATTTCAGAGCATGGTCCGCAGGGTCCTGGGACCCCCATCGACCAGAAGTTATCGGCTTGACCACGGCGCTGAATTCGATCCAGCGGTACGCCGACCTTCTTGTGCCAAATATCGATCGCTTCATCATCGTCGAGGTAGACAGTTGCCCAAAGTTTTTCTTCGGGAAAGCCATAGCCGCCGTCACTGATCGGCTTGGTAAGCAGTTCCCAAGCAAAAGGAATTGCCTCTTCTTTGAAGTAATCACCAAATGAGAAGTTTCCGGCCATCTGGAAGAACGAAGCATGGCGAGTAGTGCGACCTACTTCTTCAATATCAAGGGTGCGCACAACTTTTTGCACACTGGTGGCGCGTGGGTACGGGGCTGGTGCTTCACCTAAGAAATATGGCTTGAACGGCACCATGCCAGCGTTCACAAAAAGCAAGGTTGGGTCATCGAGCAAAAGCGAGGCCGAAGGCACAACTTGGTGACCACGATCCGCATAGAAGCGGAGGAACCGACTACGAATCTCAGCGGAGTCCAAGGTCATGCTCCTTCGTCATCGAATTTACGCTGCTGATTCAACCGGCTCTCAACCATTGCTCTGGCTGACTCCACCGTTGAAGCGGCATTCATTGCTACCTGCTGGACCGTCATGACCACGCCGCGCTCCCGCGATTCTTCAGCGAATTGCTGGCCGCGCTTATAGGCGTAGATGCCACCGGCCGCGCCAACAGCCACCCAGAACATCCTGCGCATGACCAAACTCCCTTACGTTGAGTGCCTCAACCTTAACGGTCGCCCTTGCGCAGTTGCTCAAGCCTTTCAGCGACACGGCCCCAAGCTGCCTCGGCTCCGTGCTGGGTTGGTCGGTAGTACTTGACTCCCTGGAGTTGCTCGGGCAAATAACTCTGCGGGGCGACTGCCTCTGGCAGGTCATGTGGGTAGATATATCCCTGACCATGACCATGATCCTTGGCCCCTGGGTAGTGCGCATCGCGAAGCCAGATTGGCACGGTGCCTACCCGGCCACGCTGTACGTCACTCCGGGCTTCCATGATCGCCGAGACGATCGCATTCGATTTCGGCGCCAACGCAGCGTGAACCGTGGCATGAGCCAAAATGATTTGGGCCTCGGGCATACCAACTATGGCTACTGACGTTGCTGCGGCGACTGCGGTTTGCAACACCTGTGGGTCAGCCATTCCGATATCTTCACTCGCCAAAATCATTAACCGTCGAGCCACGAATCGTGGGTCTTCCCCAGCCTCAAGCATCCGCGCTAAATAGTGGAGTGCTGCATCTGGGTCACTCCCGCGCACGCTCTTAATGAAGGCGCTAATCACGTCGTAGTGCTGATCGCCGTCCTTGTCATAGCGCAAAGCGACATGCTGAACGGCTTGTTCAACATGGTTGAGCAGAATCTGCCTTGATGAATCGGACTGAGCAGCGATTACTGCCGCCTCAAGAGCGGTTAAACCGCGTCTAGCATCACCCATGCTCAAGTGGATGAGATCAGCCAGTGCATCTTCAGTTATCTCGTACTCAGCGCTAAATCCGCGATCGTCTTGTAACGCGCGATGCAGCAAAGTGGCAATCGCCTGATCCGTCAACGGCTGCAGAGTCACGACAAGGCTGCGTGAGAGCAAAGGTGAAATGACCGAGAAGCTTGGATTTTCGGTCGTTGCTGCAATTAGCGTGACCCAACCATTTTCAACGGCCGGCAATAAGGCATCTTGTTGACTTTTACTGAAGCGATGCACTTCGTCAATGAAGAGCACGGTGCCTTGACCATTAATTGAGGATCTGTTTCTGGCCGTCTCAATAACTTCGCGGACTTCCTTGACACCAGAGGTCACAGCCGAAAGTTGTGCAAAAGCACGACCGGAAACTAATGACACCAAGGTGGCCAGTGTTGTTTTTCCCGTGCCTGGAGGGCCCCACAGAATCACCGAAATTGCTGAACCGTTGCCGGTTAGCAGATTGTGTAAAGGTGTGCCCGGGCTCAGCGCAGCTTCCTGCCCAACAACGTCATCAATGCTGATCGGACGCATGCGCACCGCAAGTGGTGCTAGCGCCTGACCCTCATCGAACAGCGTCATGATCGAAACTTACGCCTCGACTGGTGCCACCTGCGGCTTCGCAGGAAGGCCATCAATGAAAGCCTCCTTGCGCTGCTGAGGCGTAATTGGCGTTGGCGCACCGGTCAAAGGATCTTGTCCGCCACCAGTCTTAGGGAAAGCAATCACATCGCGCAGCGAAGACGCACCGGCGAGCAACATACAAATACGGTCCCAGCCAAGAGCAATGCCGCCATGTGGTGGTGGCCCGAACTTAAAGGCGTCAAGCAAGAAGCCGAACTTGTCATTGGCTTCAGTCTCATCCATGCCCAGCAATGCGAAGACGCGTTCTTGTACATCGCCTTGATGAATTCGGATAGATCCGCCACCGATTTCATTTCCGTTACACACAATGTCGTACGCCCAAGCAAGTGCTTGGTCAGGAGCTTCCTCGAACCTATCGAGCCATTCGGTGTTTGGTGATGTGAATGGGTGGTGAACCGCAGTCCAGTCACCTTCATCAGTCATTTCAAACATTGGGGCATCAATGACCCAAAGGAAGGACCAACTGCCCTCTTCGATGAGTTCTAGACGCCGCGCAATTTCATCTCGAGTTGCACCCAGTAGCGGACGCGCATCATTTGGCTTGCCTGCAGCAAAGAAAATGCAATCGCCATTGTTCGCACCTGTTGCCGCGACAATTCCCGCTCGCTCTTCTTCGCTGATGTTCTTGGCAACTGGGCCGCCAAGTTCACCATTGGCATCCACTGTGACATAGGCAAGGCCCTTTGCTCCGCGCTGCTTTGCCCACTCCTGCCACGCATCAAATGCGCGACGTGCCTGATCTGCGCCACCTGGCATCACAACTGCGCCTACATATTCCGACTGGAAGACCCGAAATGGCGTGTCTTTAAAAAAATCAGTGAGCTCTACGAGTTCCATGCCGTAGCGAAGGTCTGGCTTATCGGAACCAAATCGGCGCATCGCCTCGTGGTAGGTCATTCGAGGAATCTCACCGATGGTGTGACCCAGGATCCCCTGCCAAATTGCGCGCACTAACTCTTCACCGAGTTCGAGGATGTCTTCTTGTTCAACGAACGACATTTCAATATCAAGTTGCGTAAATTCGGGCTGGCGATCAGCACGGAAATCTTCATCTCGGTAGCAGCGAGCGATCTGGAAGTAACGCTCCATACCGCCAACCATCAAAAGCTGCTTGAACAGTTGAGGTGACTGCGGGAGTGCGTACCAGTGACCGGGCTGCAAACGCACAGGTACCAAGAAGTCGCGAGCACCTTCAGGGGTTGAACGTGTCAGTGTCGGTGTTTCAATTTCAACAAAATCCCGGTCAATCAGCAAATTACGCGCGATTTGATTCAACTTCGAACGCATCCGCAAGATATCGCTTGCAGATTGGCGTCGAAGATCCAAGTAGCGGTACTTCAAACGAACTTCATCGTTGACGGCAATTCGATCGTCAATAGGAAACGGCAACGGCGCTGAGACGGACAAGACTTCGACTTCTGTCGACATCACTTCGATGGCACCGGTTGGCAGTTCCGCATTCTCATTGCCCACTGGTCGGATTGCAACAGTTCCGGTGATCTTTAGGCAGTACTCGTCACGCAGACCATGGGCAATGTCGGCATCGTGCACAACAACCTGCACCACACCCGAGGCGTCGCGAAGATCCAGAAAGGCAACACCGCCATGATCGCGCCGGCTAGCTACCCAGCCTGCGAGTGTGACGGTTGTGCCGGCATCAGATGCCCGCAGCTTGCCCGCGTATGCGGATCGAATCACGAGTGGATCCCTTCGTTTTTCTTTAGTCGTTGCGCCAGAAGCGGCTGCACACTCTCCCATGCCACAGTCTCTTGTTCGCCACTTGCCATATCGCGAACAACAACTGTGCCGTCGGCTACCTCTTGGTCGCCAACGATTAGAACCCAAGGTGCCTGGCTTTTATCGGCTGCTTTCATGGCACCTTTTAGCCCGCGGTCTCCATAAGCCAAATCAAATCGAACTCCGGCTGCCCGAAGTTCTCCACCTATCGCGATAAGAACCGACTTCGCCTCATCGCCAATTGGCACCGCGAACACATCCACCAGTGGACCAGCACCGGGAGTGAGTCCTTCAGCTTCACAAGCCAAAAGTGTGCGATCGGTGCCAAGTCCCCAGCCGATGCCAGAGAGATCTTGTCCGCCAAGTGATGACATCAACCCGTCGTAGCGACCGCCGCCGCCAATTCCAGATTGCGCACCCAATAAATGGTGAGTGAACTCAAATGCAGTGCGGGTGTAGTAGTCAAGCCCTCTGACCAACGACGGTGACTCAGTCCATTCGACCTTGAGCAGGCGCAGCGCAGTTCGCACTTCGTCGTAGTGCGACTGACAGGCTTCGCATAAGTGATTAACCATGTAGGGAACGCCAGCAAGTTGGGCCTGCACGACTTCACGCTTGTCATCGAGAACACGTAAGGGATTGATTGCGGCCCGTTCGCGAGTTGCATCATCCAAATCGATATTTGCAAGAAAGTCCTGAAGTAACACTCGGTACGGAGGACGACATTCAGCACAGCCAAGTGATGTCAGTTGTAACGTGAACTGCGTTAAGCCAAGTGAGCGAAAACCAATATCCGCTAACGAAATGACTTCCGCATCCAGAGCAGGGTCATCAGTGCCGATGGCTTCGAGACCGACCTGTTGTAATTGGCGGTACCGACCATGTTGCGGACGTTCTGCTCGAAAAAATGCACCGGCGTAGTACAACTTCACAGGTAACTGCCCGCGGTCAAGGTTGTTCTCGATAACCATGCGCATAACACCTGCAGTGCCTTCGGGGCGCAAAGAAAGTGAACGGCCACCACGATCTTCAAAGGTGTACATCTCTTTTGCTACAACATCGGTTGACTCTCCGACGCCGCGAATGTAGAGGGCTGTGTCTTCAAAAATCGGTAACTCTGCATATCCATAACCAGCATGGCGAGCAGGCAGACTTAAAGCTTCGCGCACAGCGAGAAAGGCAGCACTTCTACCTGGGAAATATTCAGGAACGCCTTTTGGCGCTTGGAGCTGCGCCACGATTACAGACCCGTCCGAGCTGGAAAGTGTGGGCTATTTGGTTGTAGGAAGGGATTAGTTGCACGCTCTTGACCAATCGTGGTCTGCTGACCATGGCCGGGCAACACCACCATGGTGTCGTCGGCAGTAAGAATGATCCGTTCTAAAGAGCGCTGCATCGCAGCCATATCTCCGCCGTCAAGATCGGTGCGACCGATACTTCCTGCGAAGAGCAAATCACCCGCAAACATAATCGGCGGCATTTCTTCATCACCAAGGCGTTCAAAAACAACTGAGCCCTGGGTGTGGCCCGGTGCGTGTCTTACCCGCATCTTCAAGCCAGCCATATCAAGAATTTCGTCATCAGTTATCAGGCGAACATCTTCAGGCTCTGTTAATTCCAGTTCGCCCTTAGTCATCGCCAGCAAGGCATCGCGGTTTGCAGCAATCGTCGACCCAGCAAGATCAGCCAAGCGCCCACGATCATCGGCATGGATGAAGGCCGGAATCCCAAAATCATGGGTCAAAGGGGCCACCGACCACGCGTGATCAATATGGCCATGGGTGATGAGAACGGCGGCCGGTCGAAGTTTGTTCTCTCGAACGATCTCCATAACGCCGTCGATGGAGTCCTGACCTGGATCGATGATGAGGCAAGGCTCCCCTGCGGCAGGGGCGATGACAAAGCAATTCGTGCCCCAAGAGCCCGCTGGAAATCCCGCCACAATCACGCAGGTCAGCCTAGTCTGCCGGCGTGGGGCGAATACACTCCATGGGTGTCGAATACTAATAAGCGTCAGCGTGAACTCGCCCATGCCAAGTACGAGCGCCAGCAGGCCCGACAAGGCAATAAATATGACAATCGGCGTCGGATGCAGCAAATCACTGCAGCGGTCACGGTTGCAGTTCTCATTTTGGGAACCGTGGGTTGGGTGATTTTCAGCAATGAGTCCTCTAGCCCCGTTGCTGGACCAACGCTGAAGTGCACCGGATCAACCACGACCACCACCACGCCTCTGTCATTCAAGGTGGCTCCGAAACCAGATCCCTCGATTGCCGAAGGCACGCAAATTGTGCTCGACACGAACTGCGGTCCCATCGTGATTTCAACTCAGAACAAGCTCGCGCCAGCAACTGTCGCCTCTGAAGTCTTCTTGGCCAAGCAGGGGTACTACGACAAAACTCCGTGTCATCGCCTCACAACTGCCGGTATTTTCGTGCTGCAATGTGGCGATCCAACCGGAATTGGCTCTGGCGGACCGGGTTACACAGTGCCTGACGAAAACCTGCCAACTGCTGCTGGCGTGAATTACCCAGCAGGCACTGTTGCAATGGCCAACGCCGGTCCAGGTACGTCCGGCTCGCAGTTCTTCCTTGTCTATCAGGACACCATCCTGCCCCCGAACTACACGATTTGGGGCACAGTCACTTCCGGACTTGACCTTGTGCAAGCCATCGCCGCCACCGGTGATGCTGGCGGAACCGGAGACGGTGCTCCGACCCAACCTGTCGTGATCGAGCAGGCAACTGTGCGAAGCGCCTAGCCTCACCGGTAGCGTGGGACTTTAAACGGAAGGCACAACCATGACTGAGTCTTTGCCAGGCGCGATCCCTACGCCTGCAGCATTGCGACGCCCAAAGCCAGCTGCAGTCCCTGCAGCCCCGGCCGCGAGCGATCCAAGTAAGTTCGGCCGAGTCGATGCGGATGGCACTGTTGTGCTGTTTGCACCCGAGGGTGAAGTCGTCGTTGGCCAATGGGTTGCTGGACCGCCTGCTGAAGGCCTTGCCTTTTTCGGTCGCAAATATGACGACCTCGTGGTTGAACTTGATCTCACATCAGCGCGCCTCGCCGATGGTCATGCCAATGCTGAAGCAGCAGCTGTTGCCATCGCTCATGTGCGCGACGCAGTTGCAGCTCACTCCTACGTTGGTGACACTCAAGCCCTTCTGACAAAGATCGAAGCCCTAGAGACTGCGGTTGCCGCTGCCAAGACCGCCCACCAAGCAGCTAAGGCGGCTCAAAAGGCCGCGGCAAACCTCCAACGAGATGCTTTAGCTATTGAAGCTGAGTCTTTGGCTGAAAGCACCGCCTGGAAGAGCACTAGTGAGCGCTTTGCTTCCATGATTGACGATTGGAAAGCCCTCCCTCGGATGGATCGCACATCCGAACAAGAAATTTGGAAGCGCATCAGTGCAGCACGCGCAACATTTGATAAGCGTCGTCGTGCGCATTTCACTGAGGTCGAATCGCAGCGCAAAGATGCAACATCCAAGAAGCGTGAACTCATTGCTTCCGCAGAAGCTTTGTCCACCTCGACTGACTTTGTGAACACTTCAAAGAAGTTGCGGGATCTCATGCAGGAATGGAAAGTTGCTCCACGCACTTCTAAGCGTGATGAAGACAAATTATGGAAGCGTTTTAAGGCTGCTCAGGACACCTTCTTCGCCAATCGCATTGCGACTGAGACTGCGGCAGAAGACGAACTCAAGGTCAACATTCCCGCCAAGGAAGCTTTAGTCGTAGAGGCAGAATCCATTGCGGTCGCATCTGATCTCAAGCTAGCGAAAACCACGTTGCGATCGATTCAGGACCGCTGGGACAAGTCTGGTGAGCTACCTAAGGCTGACCGAGACCGTTTGGAGCGTCGACTGAAGAAGGTTGAAGACTCCATCCGCAACGAAGAAGCCAACAGTTGGAAGCGAAGCAACCCTGAGGTGCGCGCCCGTGCTGAGTCAACAGCGAATGCCTTTGCTGATGGTCTTGCGAAACTTGAAGGCCAGCTCGAAGCCGCGAAGGCTGCCGGCAAGGCAACAGACATTGCCAAACTTGAGGCAACTATCGCCTCAACTCGGGCACTCTTGGATGCTGCATCCTCGGCCGCGAAAGAATTTAAAAACTAACTCATAGCCACGCGCAAGCAAGCGGCTAGATGCGATAAGCGTCGTACACGCCTTCCACATTGCGCACGGCTTTCAGCACGGAACCAAGGTGCTTTGGGTCTGCCATTTCGAAGGTGAATCGTGACATTGCAATTCGATCGCGTGTGGTTGTAACCGAAGCGCTCAAGATATTTACATGAGTATCAGAAAGTGCACGAGTGACATCTGATAACAACCGCGCCCGATCAAGCGCTTCGATTTGAATATTCACAAGGAAGACGCTGCTTGAAGTTGGAGCCCAGGAAACTTCAACAATTCGATCGGGCTGATCTTGAAGACCCGGGACGTTGATGCAATCAGAGCGGTGAACTGAAACCCCACTGCCACGAGTCACGAAACCTAGAATCTCATCTCCTGGTACCGGCGTACAACACTTGGCCAATTTGACCCAGACGTCATCACTTCCGTTAACCAGAACTCCAACATCATTGGCGCTTCGCGCATCGCGCCGTGCGGCACGTGTTGGCGTGAGCGCCTCAGCGGCATCGTCCGCTGCTTGATCGACCCCACCTGCCGCATCAATAAGTCGTTGAATAACCGTAGCTGCACTTAGTTTACTTTCACCTACTGCAGCATAGAGACCCGTGATGTCGGAGTGATGTAATTCAACTGCAATCGCATTCAAGGATTGCGTATTCATCATGCGCTGCAGTGGCAATCCTTGCTTGCGCATTGCACGAACGATCGCATCCTTACCCTGCTCCACCGCCTCGTCTCGACGTGCATGTGAGAACCAGGCCTTAATTTTGCTCTTCGCACGAGCCGAGGCCACAAACCCAAGCCAGTCGCGGCTTGGTCCGGCCGACTCAGCCTTAGACGTGAAAATCTCGACGACATCGCCGTTGCTCAGCGTGGATTCAAGCGGAACCAATTTTCCGTTGACACGTGCTCCGACACATCGGTGACCGACTTCAGTGTGCACGGTGTAGGCGAAATCGACGGGGGTTGCGCCAGTTGGCAAAGCGATAACATCGCCCTTGGGTGTGAAGACAAATACTTCGGATGAACCCAAGTCATAACGCAACTGATCCATGAATTCGTCAGGATCTTCTGTTTCTCTTTGCCACTCAACTAACTGTCGCAACCAAGCGAAATCATCAAGATTTTGCTGACTGTTCTTATCTCCGCCTTGCTTGTATCGCCAGTGTGCGGCCACACCAAATTCCGAAGCATTGTGCATGTCATAGGTTCGAATCTGGATCTCTACTGGCTTGCCGCCAGGTCCAATCACCGTGGTGTGCAGTGATTGATACATATTGAACTTGGGCATCGCGATGTAATCCTTGAATCGTCCGGACATCGGACTCCACTTCGCATGGATCGCACCTAGCACTCCGTAGCAATCACGCATGTCTTCGACCAGAATACGCAAGCCAACAAGATCGTATATATCTGCGAAATCACGACCGCGAACAATCATCTTTTGGTAAACGGAGTAGTAATGCTTTGGACGCCCGGTTACCGTGCCCTTAATTTTATGGGTCCGAAGATCCGACTCAATATCTGAGATAACTTCTTCGAGATAAATGTTTCGTTGTGGTGAGCGCTCCCCCACGAGTCGAACAATCTCTTCGTACATCTTTGGATACAGCGTGGCGAAGGCCAGATCTTCGAGTTCCCACTTGACCGCATTCATCCCTAAGCGGTGCGCGAGAGGCGCATAGATTTCCAGCGTCTCGCGAGCTTTGATCTGCTGGGTTTCTTCGCTCATCCAACGCAACGTGCGCATGTTATGGAGCCGATCGGCAAGCTTGATCATGAGCACTCGAATATCGCGTGCCATCGCGACAACCATCTTGCGAACGGTTTCCGATGTCGAAGCATCGCCATACTTAACTTTGTCGAGTTTTGTTACGCCGTCAACAAGAGCGGCTACCTCATCACCGAAATCTTCGCGAAGTGAGTCCAGGGAATATCCGGTGTCTTCCACGGTGTCGTGCAGCAACGCAGCTGCAAGCGTGGTGCCTCCCATACCAAGATCGGCAAGAATCTCAGCCACCGCCACTGGATGTGTGATGTAGGCATCGCCACTTCGCCGACGCTGCTCACGATGTAGGTACGCAGCGGTCTCGTAGGCCCGTTCAACTAGTCGCGCGTCAGCTTTTGGGTGGTACTTACGCAGCGTGCGCAGGAGTCGATCAAGTTCAGGGTGCTGACGCTTAGAACCACCGAAGATTGGAATGCGGGAACGCAGTCTTTGGTTGTCAGGCACGACAACATCAGGAGCTGTCGTTAACTCCGTGGGAAGCTGGGCTTCCTGGCTCACGTCGCACCTCACATCCGGGATGAATCAAGTGTAAAGCGATCAAGACATAAGAAGCGAAATCACCGGTACGCCACGCTCATCGCAGCGATCTCTGCCCTTGAGGAAGCCAATCTCCATGATGACGACCAACGCCACCACTTCTGCCCCTGTTTGACGTACGAGATCAATACACGCACCTGCCGTGCCACCGGTTGCCAGCACATCGTCAACGATCACGACCCGTCGACCCACACCCAAGGCATCTTGATGTAGTTCCAACGTCGCAGTGCCGTATTCCAACTCATATTCCAATGCGAAAACTTCTGGGGGTAACTTGCCGGGCTTGCGAGCCGTGATGAAACCGGCTCCCCTGCTTACAGCTAAAGCTGCACCGTAAGGAAACCCTCGAGCCTCAATGCCAACAACTTCATCCACATGCTGATCTGTGAGCTCCCGGTTGATCTCTGCGATCACCGAGCTAAAAGCTTTCCCATCGGCCATGAGGCCGGTCAGATCTTGGAACTTCACACCCGGAATAGGCCAGTCTTCGATCAGACGAATTCGGGACCTTAAGAGTTGCTCAACTTCTGGCTGCATCGCTAATTCTTCGGACGCTTTGAACGAGGCAGCTTTTTAGGCTGCTGCCGTGCTCCGGCGTCCTCCAATGTCGTAATGACTTGCCCATCACTATCTAACACATCGACAGCGCCTTCAGCTTTTTTCGCCGTCTGGTTGCGTCGTGCATGCACGCGATTCGTGAGAGCAATCATTGCCGGCTGCTTTTCCTTGAGTTGAACGAGGAAAGGAGTCGCAACGAATAACGAGGAATATGCGCCAGCAGCCATGCCGATGCCCAATGCCACAGCAAGGTCAAGTAGCGTCCCCGCGCCAAGAAGTCCTGCACCAACAACAATGATTGCGATCACCGGTAGCAAGGCCACGATCGAAGTATTGATACTTCGAACCAAGGTCTGATTCACTGCCAAGTTCGCAGCTTCGCTATAGGTGAGCATCGATTGCCCAGTGATGTTCTTAGTGTTTTCTTTTACCTTGTCAAAGACCACGACAGTGTCATAAAGCGAGTAACCAAGAATGGTCAAGATGCCGATAACCGTCGCAGGTGTCACTTCTAATCCAAAGAGTGAATACAAACCAACCGTGATGATCAAGTCATGCGCAAGTGCAATCAACCCTGCAACGGCCATACGCCACTCGAAGTAGATCGACATGAACAGGGCAACCAAAATAAGAAACACCACAAGCCCTTGTAGTGCTTTCTTACTGATTTCACTTCCCCAGGTCGGACCGACCACCTGGATCTTGACTTGATCTACGGTAGTGCCACATGTTTTAGCCAGCGACTGTGCCAACGAGGTACTTTCAGCGGTCGAAATCGGTTCCGTTTGTACACGGATAGTGCCATTGCCTGAAACCGTGACGATAGCTTGAGAACCAGTTTTTGCTTCAGCCACAGTTCTCGCCTGCTCAACAGAACAGGTGGCATTAGGGATACTGAAGTCAGCTCCACCGCGAAATTCGATACCTAGATTCAATCCCCGAATTAATAGAGAACCAATCGCCACCAGCAGAATGCAAGACGAAACTATGTACCAAGTCTTTCGCTTGCCAACAATGTCGAAGGATGATTTTCCGCTATATAGACGTTGACCTAAACCTGAGAGACGGCTCATGGCGACACCTCCTCTTGAGATTCTTTAGCTTTTCGGCGACGGGAAGCAATCGTCTCGGTCACACCAATTGGGCTTAGCTTGTTCGGCTTCTGAGAGTCAAGTCCTGTCCATCGAGAACCGGCCTGAAGAAGTCTGCTTCGGCCGAGCAGCACGGTTATTGGATAGGTGAACAAGAATGCGATAGCAACGTCAATAATCGTCGTGAGACCAAGAACAAATGCGAAGCCTCGGACGCCACCAACTGAAAGCATGTAGAGCACTACAGCAGCCAATAACGAGATGAAGTCTGCCGCCAGCAACGTTCGCCTGGCACGAATCCAGCCAGATTCGCATGCTTGCCGGAACGAGCGTCCGTCTCGCATTTCGTCTCGGATTCTTTCGAAGTAGACGATGAACGAATCGGCAGTGATGCCGATAGCAACGATGGCGCCTGCAACACCCGCCAAGGTGAGGGTGAGCCCGAGCGACTTGCTCATGACGATAAAGGTCAAGTAGGTCACGCCTGCAGCGATAACGAGCGAAAAGATCGCCACTAAACCAAGCACCCGGTAATACAGCAACAGGTAAATCATGACGAGGCTTAAGCCGAGCAGGCCAGCGATAATTCCGGCACGCAGTTGATCTCCGCCTACTGTCGCCGACACAGATGTGATGTCAACCGCTTCCAGCGTCACCGGCAGCGCACCATATTTCAGGACGTTTGCAAGGTCATTTGCTGCTTCAGCATTGAAGTTACCTTCGATCTGAGCTGTGCCACCGATGATCGGTTCATTGAAACGAGGTGCTGAACTTACGACCCCGTCAAGCACGATCGCGAAAGCATTACAAGGTGATGCTCCACCAGTTGAACAGTCAGGCAACTTTGAGAGCGTTGTGGACGCTTCAGCAAGGGCGCTTGCCCCTTCTGAATCAAAGCCGAGATTCACGACCCAACCAACACCATTTTGTGGAAGTGTCGCCGCCGCGCTAGTGACATTCGTGCCCTGGATGAAGGCCGGTTGAAGAACGTATTTGGCTGTACCGTCCTTTGTGCAAGTTCCCAACCACAATGTTGGATCATCTGGCGTACCACCCGAATATGACTCGGGATCTGTGCAGTCCAGCGCTACAACGGCTTTTTGGAAAGCTGTGTCCAGCGAAGCTGCCTGAACCAGTTTCGTACCCTTTACCTCGCCTTTAGCAACGGCGGCGGTTGGTGCAAGAATTGTGTACACCGGACGGAAATTCAGTAATGCGGTTCGCTGAACAAGGTCGACGAGTCGCTCTGGGTTCGCACCTGGAACGGACACAACGATGGCTGCCCCAGCACCGCTGCCCTGAGTGGTGACTTCCGCTTCAACTACGCCCAAGCTGTCCACTCGCTGGCGCAAAATAGTGACCGTTTGCTCCAGTTGATCGTCAGTAATTTCCTTGCCAGCTTGCACTGGTTTCGGAATCAAAATAACTTGAGTGCCACCCTGAAGGTCGAGCCCAAGTTTCACGTTGTGCTCAGTGTTTGGGAAAAAGGCCCAGACAGCCAAACCGATAATCAGGACACCCAGTGCCACCAACGAACGCAATGGGCGACTAGCGGAGCGCGGGGCTGCCATCAGAGTTCACCTTCTTGAATTTCTTCATGAGGTGCAGATGCTTCAGCCGATTCAGGAACGATCACGCGCCCGATAGCGGCCGGCACGACTTCGATGATCACACCTGGGGCAATCTCGATTCTGACGATTTCATCAGTGACGGTGCTGACCACGCCAAAAATGCCTGAAGTCGTCATGACCCGAACACCTGGAACCAGGCTGCCTTGCATATCGGTCAACAATTTACGTCGAGCCTTGCTGGGCTTAATGAACAAGAAATAAAAGGCCACGATCACAATAACGATCGGCAAGAGACCTGACAGATTGCTCACAATGCTCCACTCAAGAAAATACGGCGATAAGGCCCCTTACTTTAGCCCTCAAGGTCAAAGGAAGGCTGCAACGGCTGCTTCGGAGTCAAACCTAAGTGTTTCCAGGCCGCAGCAGTGGCCACCCGCCCTCTGGGAGTGCGCACAATCATCCCGAGTCGAACAAGAAAGGGTTCGGCCACGGTTTCGATGGTTTCAGGCTCTTCCCCAATGGCAACCGCCAGATTTGAAAGCCCAACTGGTCCCCCGCCAAAACGGGTCACGAGTATTTCCAAGACGGCCCTATCTATGCGATCAAGCCCGAGAGCGTCGACCTCGTAGAGATCGAGAGCGGCATGGGCCGTGGTGAGGTTCACGACACCGTCGCCATGAACTTGGGCCCAATCTCGTACGCGACGAAGTAGTCGATTGGCGATTCGCGGAGTGCCCCGACAGCGACCTGCGATTTCGGCTGCTCCTTCTTTATCAAGGTCAACACCCAGCAATTGAGCAGAACGCACCAAAATAACTTCAAGATCAGCCGGATCATAAAAATCAAGGTGTGCAGTGAAACCAAAACGATCACGCAAGGGTGACGGCAATAGTCCGGCTCGTGTCGTGGCGCCAACCAAAGTAAACGGTGCGATTTCTAGTGGGATCGCTGTCGCCCCTGGGCCTTTGCCCACAATGACATCAACTCGGAAATCTTCCATTGCAATGTAGAGCATTTCTTCGGCAGCTCGAGATGTTCGGTGAATCTCATCAAGGAAGAGCACTTCACCTGGTTGCAGCGAAGAAAGGATTGCCGCGACATCACCGGCATGTTGCAATGCTGGTCCCGACGTGATGCGCAGCGGCGCGTTCAGTTCGGTCGCAATAATTTGCGCCAACGTTGTTTTACCAAGCCCCGGCGGGCCACTTAACAAAATGTGATCCGTTTGCCGGCCGCGCATATTTGCCGCATCTAAAACCAAACCAAGTTGCTGTTTAACTCTGGTCTGACCGATGAAATCCGCGAGGTGCTTAGGCCGCAAAGCGCCTTCAATGGTTACTTCGTCCGGTGTTTGGTCTGCATCGATGAGTCGCTCGTTCATGCACGATCCAAACTGCGCAAGGCAGCCTTGAGTAAGGCACCGATATCTGGACTATCTCCGTACTGCTCGGCAAGCGGAATGATGGAATCAGCAGCGGACTCGGCTTCACGTTGAGACCAGCCTAAGGAAACTAATCCAGCTGTCACGGAAGCAAGCCACCCCACTGGATTAGCTGCTGCACGCGCTGGGGCCGAACCAGTGATGACTCCAAGCTTGTCTTTTAGTTCCAACACGAGGCGCTGAGCTCCCTTGCGACCGATGCCAGGAATCTTGGTTAATGCATTGAGATCATCGGAAGCGATTGCATTTCGCACCTCATCTGGGCTCAGGGTGCTCAGAACTGCTAATGCAATACGCGGACCGATCCCAGTCACCGTTTGCACCTGTTCAAAAATAGTGCGCTCATCTGCATCAACGAAGCCATACAGAGTCCAGCCATCGTCGCGAATCACCATCGACGTTAAGAGTTCAACGCGGTCTCCCACGCGCAAGGACAACGCTGTTGGTGCAGTGCAGGTTGCCGTGAGACCGACACTTCCGATATCAACAACCACGTGGTCATGCGAAACCGCTTGAACGATTCCACGAATAAACGCAATCATCGTGCACCTGCCCGTACTGCGGCTTCAAGACGTCGCTTTGCTTGTCCTCGCCACACATCACAGATTGCAATCGCGAGCGCGTCTGCTGCGTCTGCCGGTTTTGGTGGAGTTGTAAGGCCTAAGACTTTTGTGACCATGAACGTCACCTGGGCCTTATCTGCGCGCCCAGAGCCAGTAACTGCTGCTTTAACTTCGGTTGGGGTATGCATCGAAACTGGAATTTGATGTCGGCCTGCGACGAGCAATGCGATTCCTGCTGCTTGTGCCGTCGCCATGGCGCTGCGAACATTGTGTTGCGAGAAAACCCGTTCGATGGCTATTGCGTCGGGAGAAAATTCGGCGACCAGAGCTTCTAGGCCTCGTTCTAAGCCAACGAGTCGATCAGCGAGCTCTTCGTCTGGAGAACTACCGATGATGCCAATGTGCAGTGCCGCGAGTTTCTGGCCCACACCGCCTTCCACAACTGCCACTCCGCAACGAGTCAGGCCTGGATCGACTCCAAGAACGCGCATGTCACCTCCAACCCGGTGAGCTTGGACGACAGCCCAAGCATCGAACATCAGTTCGAACAGCCTACTGGGTTGTTAGTGCTCAATTACCGCATTGGCGCGCGCATGTGGATGACCTAATCAAGGTCAGCCATGACCTCATCTGAAACATCAAAGTTGGCAAACACGTTCTGCACATCGTCACACTCTTCGAGCGCTTCCAGAAGCTTGAAGACTTTCTTCGCGCCTTCCACGTCAAGATCAACGCTCATACTTGGCAAGAAGGTGGCATCGGCAGATTCGTAGTCCCAGCCTCCTGTTTGGATGGCAGTTCGCACGGCAACGAGATCTGTGGGTTCGGACACCACTTCGAAGGATTCACCTAGATCAATGAGGTCTTCAGCTCCGGCGTCAAGCACCGTCATGAGGAGATCGTCTTCAGCCACACCGCCAGACT
>JBIIAA010000003.1:0-46573 GCA_044240165.1 Candidatus Nanopelagicales bacterium | reverse complement strand
ACTCGCTCTAGGTGTCCGCTGAGCTGTTGCGTGATCGCTGCATCGAGCATTTCTTCCTCCAAGAATTCAGTGCTGGATCGCAGCACTGCGATTAAGGGGCGCGGGATACGTGCCTAGTTGGTGGGGGCGTCAAGATCATTGACTCCCCCACCAACGGTCGGACTACTTAAATCTTGCCTACGAGATCTAGGGATGGAGCCAAGGTTGCTTCGCCTTCAGTCCACTTCGCTGGGCAAACTTCACCTGGATGCGCTGCAACGTACTGAGCCGCCTTGATCTTGCGAAGCAGTTCTGCAGCGTTACGTCCAACACCTTCTGAGGTGACCTCAACGAGCTGAATGATGCCTTCTGGATCAATAACAAATGTGCCACGATCCGCAAGGCCAACACCTTCGCGCATGTTGTCAAAGTTACGAGTCAGATCACCGTTTGGATCGCCGATCATTGGGTAGGTGATCTTGCCAATCGTGTCTGACGAATCATGCCAAGCCTTGTGAGTGAAGTGAGTGTCGGTTGATACCGAGTACACCTCAACGCCGAGCTTCTTCAATTCTGGATAGTGATCTTCTAGATCACCAAGTTCGGTAGGGCAGACAAAGGTGAAGTCTGCTGGGTAAAAGAACATGACCGACCACTTACCGCGAAGGTCAGCGTCTGTAACTGGCACAAATGCGCCATTGTGAAAAGCAGTTGACGAGAAGGGCTTGATCTCAGTGTTAATGACCGACATATTTTTCCATCCTTAGAAACGAATCCAGTAGCTACAACTAGAAGAGTAGGTACCTGCAATTCATAGTGCAAATCAAATGATTCTTATTCTTCGATAGGTTTTTACTATAAATAGAATAAAAGGAAAGGCGACCCCGGTAAGAGTCGCCTTTCCCATACTCAACTACTGAGTGGATTTACTGCGTCTGCTGTTGATTCATCATCCCCTGAGGAAGTTGGCCGGGGCCTTGGCCCTGCTGATTAGGTCCCATCATCGAACCGGGGCCTTGGCCCTGCTGATTCTGAGTCAATCCTTGATCCTGACCTGGGCCTCGCTGTCCATATTCTTCCATCATCTGATCATCGTGCCGTTCAAAATTCTGAGCGCTCGGGCCAGACCCACGGCCCCCGAATCCAGCTCGGTCATCTGATTGGTGCGAACCAATCGCGAAACCGACTACTCCCGCCAAAGCGATGATCGCCACCGCGATGGCGCCACCGACTGCCGCCATGATCACTTTGCGGTTGGAAGCCTTGTCTTCTCCAGCAACCGGCTGCTGCGCTGCGGCCGGCTGGGTTGCCGCCACCGGAGCAGGTTGTACTGCCTCAAATTGGGTTGTCTCCGCATTGGCATTTTCAGGATTGGCATTTTCGGGCTGATCAGACATTGATGCTCCTTTATCTGGCCCGCACCTCGCGAGCCACTGGGAATAGATTGCCTGATCCATGTTTGGAATTCATAGCGTGAATGTTTGGGTTTCGTCAGGGTCTGGACGATCTTCTTGCCTAGGCTCAGGAACATGTCGACACAGACCTCCAAGGTGAACTCAGCAGGTCAACCAGTCAGTGTGAGTCCCACCGGCCGCCGCTTCTTTGGGCTCAACGCCCTGGCTGCTTGGGTAGGGCTAGCCACTGCGTTTGTTTTATCCCTCTTGGGCACCTACCCAAACACCAACCTCGACCCGACCCTGCTGGGTTTCAATGCCGATGGAGTAGATGGCGTTATCGGTCGAGTCAGCGACTCCCTTAGTTACTTCACACACTGGAGCAATCTGGTCGTCGCCATCGTGATGACGATGTTGTGGCGAAATAGCAATAGGACTTCAAAACTGTTCTCAGTCTTACGCCTTGACGCCCTCATCATGATCACCGTCACGGGCTTGGTTTACGCACTGATTCTCGCACCCGTCGACAAAGTGCAGGGTTGGCAATACGTTTCCAACACCCTTGAGCACTACGTCACGCCGCTCTTGACCATTGCTGTCTTCATATTCTTTGGACCTCGCAAGCAGGTGCACCTTGCCTTGATTCCTCTGGCGTTGATTTTGCCGCTGACCTGGGTCGCTGTCGCACTTATACGAGGCTCGATCATTGGGGCTTATCCCTACGGGTTTATCAATGTTGCTACCTGGGGTTACGGAACCGTCGCAATCAATTTAATTGGCATAGTCATTATTGGAGCCGGGCTTGGAGCTCTCTACTGCGGGATCGAGAGTTGGATGACTAAGCACGTGACGAGAAAGTAGCAAGTACACCAACTACCGTGTAGTTGTGAAGGCCCAGCGAAGCAGCTCTCTTCCCGCCGCCATGACGGGCTTCACCACTTTGCGCAATTACGAAGGTCGACACCTGCGTGGCGATCTCGTCGGCGGCCTCACCGTTACCGCTTATCTTGTGCCACAGGTCATGGCATATTCGACTCTTGCTGGGTTACCTGCACAGGTCGGCTTGTGGATCATCATTCTTACGCTCGTCGCATACTTCTTCATCGGCACATCCCGTCTGCTGAGTAGCGGTCCTGAATCCACCACCGCACTGCTAACAGCGGCGACCCTTGCACCGCTAGCGCTCAGCGATTCGGGGCGTTACGCAGCATTAGCTGCTCTGTTGGCTTTGATGTGTGGTGGCTTTGCCGTCATCGCTTGGATCATGCGCTTGGGTTTCATCGGCGATGCACTTTCCAAACCTGTGCTCGTGGGTTACATGGCTGGTGTTGCCGTGATCATGATCATGAGCCAGCTGGGCAAGATCACTGGCATTGATATTTCAGGAGATTCGTTTTTCACTGACCTAAAATCATTTGCTTCCAACGTGAGTTGGGATTCAATTTCTTGGGCGAGTCTGATCATGGGTGTGTCCGTGACCATCCTGCTCATTGTGTTGAGCAAACAATTCCCGAAATTACCTACGCCGCTCATCGTCATTGCAGGTGCTGCGATTGTTACTTCAATTTTCGATTTGAGTCAGCACGGTGTCACCACCGTTGGCACCATCGCGACCGGAATTCCTACTCCATCGTTCGCGGGAATTTCCGGGAGTGACATCACCATGTTGCTCATCCCAGCTTTTGGAGTATTCATCGTTGGCTACACCGATAACTTGCTCACAGGTCGCATGTTTGGCGATCGCCATCGACATCACATAGATCCAAATAAAGAGCTTCTCGCGCTTGGCGTCGGCAATATCGTCTCAGGTGTTGCGCACGGTTTCCCGGTGAGTTCGAGTGCAAGCAGGGCAACCCTTGGTGAAGCAGCGGGTGCACGAACTCAGCTGTACTCGCTAGTCGCAGCCGGCGGCACTGTCATCATTCTCTTTGGTTTCAGTGGCGTGCTTGCAAGTTTCCCACTTGCGGCTCTAGGCGGAGTTGTTGCATATGCAGCCTTGCGACTTGTTGACATCGCGGAGTTCCGTCGGCTGTGGGGGTTTCGCAAACGTGAATTTTTCTTAGCACTTGCAGCTGCTGCTGCCGTGCTCGCGTTCAACATCTTGTGGGGAGTTCTCTTCGCGATCGCGCTCTCAGTCCTAGAGCTGCTCACAAGAGTTGCACGACCTCATGCAGCAATCCTTGGGCAAGTCCCTGACGTTCCCGGTTGGCATGACATCACGGACTACACCCACACCCAACAGATCCCGGGGCTTTTAGTTTTCCGCTATGACTCACCACTGTTTTTTGCTAACGCCAATGACTTTGTGAGTAAATGCGAGGCTGCCGTTGACAACTCTGATCCGCCACCAAAGTGGATGCTGCTCAACATGGAAGCGAACGTGGAAGTTGATGTCACCGGGCTTGATGCACTCGAAAGGCTGCGCAGTCACTGCGAACGGGCCGGCGTTGTTCTGGCGCTCGTGCGGGTTAAGCATGAGGTGGAACTGGATTTAATGCGCCACGGAGTTGGGGGTCGGATTGGTCTAGACCGGATGTATCCGACCCTGCCAACTGCCGTCTTGGCCTATCAGGCCGAGCAAAGCGAGGATCTAGGCTGAAGCGGATTGAACAGCTAGCGGTCCTTGTGCCTCCAGAAGTGACTGCACTTCTGTAGCCCGGTAGCGACGATGGCCACCTAGGGTTCGAATACTGGTGAGTTTGCCGGCCTTAGCCCAACGCGTCACTGTTTTTGGATCCACTCGGAAAAGGGCTGCCACTTCCGATGGAGTGAGCAACTGCTCGATGTCTGACCCGCGACCTGTCACGTGATCCTCCTATCGGCCTGGCAATTTGCCCGACGTTGGACGTACTGTGACATTCGCCACGACACAGTGCAAGGGCTTTGTCCTCATTTGTTCGAATTAAATTCACAAAAGGGACGAATTTCCCTGTTTTGTGAGGAAACCCGAAATAAGTGTCAACCCGTGCTTATGCCAACATTGGCTAGCGGGTAGGCTAAACCTTTCAGGTTGGGCCCAGCCCCCTGCAAAATTATCTGTCCACACGAGCCGGGGCGTTCCCGGATGAGGGGGTCGAGCCATGGGGCGCGGCCGTGCGAAGGCAAAACAGACAAAGGTAGCCCGTGAGTTGAAATACGGGGGTCCTCAGACTGACTTTGATCGACTACAAGCAGAGTTGGCGAACAGCGATGTTCCTGTGCGCTCATTTGCAGCTGAAGAAGCTACAGAAGATGCCACCGACGACGATCCGTATGCGAAGTACTACGAGGACGATGAAGAAGAGAGCGAGCGCTAACTAGCGCTGGTAGTCACCAAGTAGCGTGACTGCTCCACCCTTACCGCCCTTAGCTTCCGCATCACCTATCTCGCCATCGTGACGAACGCGAACCTCGCCACAAATCCAAGCTGGAATACCGCGAGCTTGTAAAAACGAAATTGCAGCATCTACATCTTGCGGACTGACGAGCGCAACCATGCCAACACCCATATTGAAGGTGCGCTCACTTTCGAGTCGAGCAACATTTCCAGTACTCGTGATTAGATCAAAGATCGGTAGTGGCCGCCACGTCGAACGACGAATATCGGCAGCCAAAGTTGGTGGCAGTACGCGAGCTATGTTTGCAGCCAATCCGCCACCTGTGACATGGCTGTAGGCATGCACTGGAACTGCTTTGGCTAAGGCCAGGCAATCCAGCGAATACACCCGTGTCGGCTCAAGCATTTCTTCGCCAACAGTGCGACCGAGTTCTTCGATATGCGCATGTAGCCCCGGACCAGACTCACCAAGTAGTACATAGCGAGCAAGGGAATAACCGTTGGAGTGCAAGCCAGAAGCTCCCATAGCAATAACTACATCGCCTGCGAGTACTCGATCGGGTCCTAAGAGTTCGTCGGCTTCAACAACACCAGTTCCGGCCCCTGCAACGTCATATTCATCAGGAGCCATCAAGCCAGGATGCTCCGCAGTTTCCCCGCCCAGAAGTGCGCAGCCTGCGAGCTGGCAACCCTTTGCGATGCCTGACACGACGGCAGCAATCCGCTCTGGATTAACTGATCCAGTTGCGATGTAGTCGGTCATAAAAAGTGGCTCAGCGCCAACAACGACCAAATCGTCGACCACCATTGCAACAAGGTCAATGCCGATGGTGTCGTGGATATCCATTGCCCGCGCTACAGCGATCTTGGTTCCGACCCCATCGGTCGAAGTCGCAAGAAGTGGCCGGCGATATTTGATCAAAGCACTGGCATCAAACAATCCAGCGAAACCGCCGAAGTCACCAACTGTTTCTTTACGCTGCGCTGCCTTTACCGAAGCACGCATCAATTCAACTGCGCGCTCACCGGCTTCAACATCAACGCCAGCGGCTGCATACGAGGCTCCGGTCATGAACGATCGTCCTGATTCTTCGCCAAAAACTTTGTCGCCGCTTCAGCACTCGCAACAACTCTTCGTTCGATACCTTCGAGAACTTGTGTACTCATCACTTGTGGATCTGGAATCTGCACGGGGTATACGCCGTCAAAACAAGCACGGCATAGACGTTCAGCCGGGATTGTCGTGGCTTCAACAAGCTCTTCGAGTGACACATAGCCAAGTGAATCAGCGCCGATGGAGTTACAGATTTCATCCGTGGTGAGTCCGTTTGCAATGAGTTCGGCACGCGTTGCGAAGTCGATGCCATAAAAACAAGGCCACTTCACTGGTGGACTTGAGATGCGTACATGGATTTCTAAAGCACCCGCTTCGCGCAGCATTCGCACGAGAGCGCGCTGTGTATTACCTCGAACAATGGAGTCATCAACAACCACGAGCTTCTTCCCTGCGATTACATCACGCAGTGGATTGAGCTTGAGCCGAATACCTAACTGACGAATTGTTTGCGACGGTTCAATAAAAGTTCGCCCGACATAGGCATTCTTCACAAGACCTTCAGCAAATGGAATTCCCGACTCTTGGGCGTAACCAATCGCGCCGTAACGACCTGATTCAGGAACAGGGATAACCAGATCGGCTTCAACTGGATGCTCAATAGCTAACCGTCGGCCAATCTCAACGCGAGAGGCCTGCACTCCACGTCCGGCAATCGTGGTGTCTGGGCGAGCTAAGTACACATACTCAAAAAGACAACCTTTCGGGTCAGCCTCTGCAAATCGCTGTGCTCGCAAGCCCTGCTCATCAATAGTGATCAGCTCACCTGGCTCGACTTCACGTACAAACGCTGCGCCAACAATGTCGAGTGCTGCGGTTTCACTTGCCAACACCCAGCCATTTTCAAGTCGACCAAGAACTAGTGGCCGAATTCCCTGCGGGTCGCGGGCTCCATAGAGCGCGTCATCGTCCATAAAGACAAGCGAGAAAGCACCTCGCACGAATGGCAATTCAAGTTTTGCGGCTTCTTCGATACTCAAGTCTGGATGCGCAGCAATCAAACTCGTGAGCACGTCAGTGTCACTGGACATCTGAATCTGATCACCTAATTGCAACTCACCCGAAGCCTCTGACAGGTCGCGTAAACGCCCGCGAAGCTCAGGGGTATTAGTGATGTTTCCATTGTGGCCAAGGGCAATATGGCCCGTTGCTGTTGATCGGAAGGTCGGTTGCGCGTTTTCCCACACACTGGCACCCGTTGTGGAGTAGCGAGTGTGACCGATAGCTACGTGTCCGCGTAAGGATTCCAAGCTGGCTTCATTGAAAACTTGAGAAACTAGTCCCATATCTTTATAAACCGTGATGTTGCCGCCGTCACTTACCGCGATTCCAGCTGACTCTTGGCCGCGGTGCTGCAGGGCATAGAGACCAAAGTAGGTCAGTTTGGAAACTTCTTCGCCTGGTGCCCAGACCCCAAAGACCCCGCAAGCATCTTGCGGGCCTTTCTCGCCTGGCATCAAGTCATGATTTAGAAGACCGTCACCTCGCACAGGCATAGCCTACGCGACTGCGGGAGCTAAAAAAGCCGACCTAGACCGTGTGAAGAAACACCCACATGATCGCCGACAGCTACCGGAGCAGTTCCTGGCACTCGGACCTGGATCTGGACCCCCTCTGCCGATTTCAGGTTCACCAAGGTGTCGTGCCCATGGAAACTCTGCGAAACGACCTGCCAGTTCGTCTCATGCCTATTGAGGCTTAGTTGTTCGGGTCGCAACCCCAATATCCCGGACTTCATGTTCGAAGCATCATTTGAAATCGTGACCTCGCCCAAGGCACACACCACCACATCAGCAGACTTCATGGACGCTGGAAACTCAACCAGTTCGCCCACAAAGCGGGCAACTTCCAGGTTCACCGGATTGGTGTACAACTCGTGTGGAGTGGCTTGTTGAACGAGCACACCCCTACTCAAAACCGACACTTCATCCGCTAGCGCGAGCGCTTCCTGTTGATCATGTGTCACCAATATCGATGTTGTTTCCAGTTGTTTGAGCACTGTCCGCACTTCGTGCCCTATTTCGCTGCGCATACCTTTATCGAGGGCTGAAAAGGGTTCGTCCAGCAGCACCAGCGCTGGCCTGGGAGCTAATGCTCGGGCAAGGGCCACTCGCTGTGCTTGGCCGCCAGAAAGTTCTTGCGGACGTCGACGCGCAAAACCACTCATGCCGACTAACTCCAAGAGCTCATCGACTCGAGCAGCAATGTCTTGGTGCCCTCGAAGTCCGTACGCCACGTTGCCGTACACATCCAGGTGCGGAAACAGTGCTCCTTCCTGCGGGACTATGCCGATGCCTCGCTTTTCTGGAGGAAGCCACACGCCTGGACCCAAGATCACCGTGTCGCCAAAACTCATGGTTCCGGCAGTGGGTCGAATGAAACCCGCGAGTACCCGCAACAAGGTGGTTTTCCCGGAACCACTCGAGCCAAGCACCGCCAGCATCGAGCCGGTTTTTACCTCAAGATTGAAATCGGCCAGCACCGTAGTCCGGCCATAACCCGCATCGACACCTTGTACGCGGACTGATGTCATCTGATCACCGTACTGTCCATGACACGTAGCGATTCGTTGAGATCCATGTCCGTCGGTGTTCGCAGTGATTTCTCACTGGCCCATGTGAGTAACCAAGCCGGCACTGCTGCAATAACAATGAGTGCGAGCGCATACGGCGCCGCCGCACCATAGGAAGCGATTTCAGTACGACTCCACAATTCAGTGGCCAAGGTGTCAAAACCGGTGGGTCTCAACATCAATGTTGCGGGGAGTTCTTTCATCGCCGTGAGCCAGACAAGCAATCCACCTGCTGCAATACCGGGAGCGGAAAGGCGCAGTGTGGTGCCTGCCCAGGCCTGAAGTGGAGAGCGGCCAAGAGTGCGAGCTGTTTGTTCGAGAACCGGAGGAACCGCAGCTACCGAAGTACGTGTCGCCCCAATCGATTTGGGAAGAAAGAGGATGGCGTAGGCAATCGCCAACGTAATGATCGTTTGGTAGATCGCCGGCACCACGCGGAGAGTGAAAAACACAAGAGATAGACCAACCACGATGCCCGGAAGTGCGTGGCCTGAATAAGAAACCATTTCTAAGGCGCGCACGGTTCGACTCGTTGATCGAGCAGCAAGCAGACCAATCGGTAGGGCGCACAGCACAGCAATGAGTGCCCCCAAGCCTGCGATCCAAATCGAATTGACGGAAGCATTCAAGAGTTCAGCAACATCAAGTGGCCTACGACTTCCCTCCACCAGTCGGCTCACTAAGGAAAAGATCGGCACTCCAATACTCAAACCAATAACAATGACCAAGCCCAGTAGAACGCCCATTGTGTGTATAGGTTTTAGGACTATTGGCAATGACGATCGAACTGACCCAGATGAGGTGCGCCAACGTGCGACTCGGCCTCGAATTCTGCGTTCGCCAAGTACTAATACAAGTGCCAACACGACGAGTACAACGGCAAGTACGGCGGCAGTACTGCGATCGAAACTTCCGCGATACGAGGTATAGATCACGCGCGTAAACGCGTCAACACGAAACAGCGCTACAGCACCAAAGTCAGATAAGACATAAAGTCCAACGAGCAGCGCACCCGCAGCGGTCACTGGCCAAGTCTGAGGCATCGTTGCCGACCAAAAAGTGCGCAACGGGCCTCTACCAAGGGATCGGGAAACCTCTTCAAGTGCCGGGTCAGATGAGCGGAAAGCAATCGTTGTGGGAATTATGACGTATGGAGTCGAGACCAGCGTTAAGACAAGTGCTGCTGCCCAGAAGCCCGACATCGCGGGGAATTCAGCAAGCCATGCGTAGGCCGCCACATACGAAGGTATGGCTAATGGCAACGAAAATAGAACAGTCCAGAATGCGGCGTAAGGCAACTTGATACGCGACAGGGCATACGAGATTGGAACACCAATTGCCACGCAAGCGACCATGACCACAACAACGAGCTCAACACTTGTGAGCACTGTTTCAACCGTGCGTTGTCGCACGAGTACTTCAGCTATTTGAGCAGGACCAACTTCAAGAACTCGAATACAGAGATAAGCCAGTGGAGTGACTGCGAATAACGCAGTCACTCCACTGAGCGCGAGTAGTGCGCGCGATGCGCGGGGATTCATTACAACAAGCCAACGTCCTGAAGCATCTTCAACGTACCTGGGAGGTCTTCAAGTTCAGCCAAAGGAACTTCAGGTCCACGCAGTGAGTCAAGTGACGGAAGTCCTTGTGCTGCGGCAATTGCTGGCAACAATGAATACTCCCAAGTGTTGTCAACAAACCATTGCTGCGTTGATTCAGAAAGCAGCCAGCTCACGAAGGCTTTCGCATTCGCATCATTAATTGCATTCTTCAAAATCCCAACACCTGCAACATTGACAAGCGACCCTGGGTCTTGAGGCTTCGTGAATGAATTCTGCGCGCGCATAGCGTCAGCGCCTACTTCAGCAGCCTTCTCATACCAGTAATAGTGGTTGACGAGACCGAGTTTTACCTGACCGGCATTTACCGCATCAAGGATGAGCCCGTTTTTCTCATAGGTTTGAACATTATTATTTTTAAGATCCGTTAACCATTTTTCCGTCACCCCGTCACCCTGACTCACTCGCATTGCCGTGACAAATGACTGGAAGGAAGCATTTGTAGGAGCGACCGCAACCTGCCCTTTCCACTTTGCATCAGTGAGTTCAAAGATCGACGTCGGTACGTCTTGCTTCTTGACTAGCTTTGAGTCGTAGGCAATAACGCGAGCTCGCCCACTGACGCCTGTCCAGTTGCCGGTGATCGCACGATAATTCGATGGCACCAAAGTGGCTACGTCGCTGGGGAGCGGCGCGAGCAAGCCAGCCGCGTCTACCGCACCTAGCGCGCCCGCATCTTGGGCGAAGTACACCTGGGCTGGAGTTCCATCACCCTCTTCAATTAATTGCGCAGCAAGTTCAGCAGTATCCCCAAAGCGAGGAGAAACCTTGATCCCGGTTTGTTCGGTGAAGGCTGCAAAGAGTGGTCCGACGAGCTCTTCGCTTCTGCCGGAATACACGGTCAAGGTTGGCGTGCTTGAAGTTTCTTGGGGGCTAGCTGCATCTGGAGTTGCCGTCGAGCAAGCAGTGAGTGCGAGCGCTACTCCTGCCAGACCTGCGGCGACGCGCAATTTCTTCATGTCGGACCCTTCTTGGATATGCCGTGATTAGCAGTAAGGGTTACCTTAGTAAGGGTTACCTAACTAACTTTCATTGGGTCCTAAAGGTAGCCAGGGTGACAGATCTGATCGTTCACCGCTTGCGAGAACTTTGCCTGAACTGCGTGCTTGTTGCCAACTTATCCGACCTGAACACATCAGCAGCCAAGTGATCGGGTCGGTCTCAACGACCGCCGGTGGAGTACCTCGTCGGTGAGTTGCACCAGGGATGGCCTGCACCGCAGCAAACGGCGGAATGCGAACTTCCACACTTCGACCGGGGGCCAACTCAACTAAAGCCGCCAAGGATTCTTTGACGGCCGTTTTCACTAGCGCCTTATCCGCCTCTTGGCCGGCATCTAGGGTCGCCAGGACCCGCTCGATGGCCGTTGGCATTACGCGAACAACGCTGGCAATGTCTTGGTGTGAGCTTCGAAAAGTTCGGCAAACGTCAGGGTGAACATATCCACGATCTTGACAACCTGGGTTTGCGAAGCGAAGCCAGCGGTTGAATCCACGACACCGATCTGAGCTACCGGCAGTTCACTGGTCTTGCATAAGTCCAGGAACCGCTCTACTTGATCAGGGGCAACGGCGACTACCGCGCGACCAGCAGACTCACTGAACAAGAACGTGAAGGGATCCATGTCAGCAGGAATCGTGATGAGTGCACCTACTCCTGAGTGCAGAGCCATCTCGACAAGAACTTGCACGATGCCACCATCTGAAACATCGTGAGCTGCGCTCAAGATGCCTTCGCTGGATCCAGTAACCAGAACCTCGCCAAGAGTGCGCTCGCGCTCAAGATCAACCATCGGCGGTAGGCCACCCAAATGCTTGTGTATGTGGTTTGCCCACTCGCTGCCTGCAAATTCATCACGAGTATCTCCGAGAACGAAGATCAACTCGCCATCGTTTTTCCAAGCAATCGGTGTGCGCAACTCTACGTTTTGGATAACTCCGAGCACACCGACCACCGGGGTAGGAAGAATCGCAGTGGTACCTGTTTGGTTGTAGAACGAAACGTTTCCGCCGGTGACTGGGATGCCCAATTGCAAGCAGCCATCTGCCAAGCCGCGAGTCGCTTCTGCAAACTGCCACATCACATCAGTATCTTCAGGTGAGCCAAAGTTCAAGCAGTTCGTCACTGCCAGCGGCACTGCACCAGATGCGCAAACATTTCGGTAGGACTCAGCTAATGCAAGTTGGGTTCCGGTGTATGGATCCAGCTTGGTGAAACGGCCATTGCAGTCAGTTGAGATGGCAACGCCAAGACCTGACTCCTCATCGATGCGAACCATGCCTGCATCTTCTGGTTGAGCAAGCACCGTATTTCCGAGCACGTAGCGGTCGTACTGATCAGTAACCCAGGCCTTGGACGCAAGGTTTGGAGCAGCCAACATCTTGAGCAAAGTCATCCGCATTTGCGACGCATTTACCGGACGCGCGAGCCGCTCTGGCGTTGGCGCATCCGCCTGCAACGCATCTTGCCAATCTGGACGCGCGTATGGACGCTCATAGATTGGGCCTTCGTGAGCAACGGTGCGAGGTGGCACATCAACGATGCGCTCGCCATGCCAATCAACGGTGAGCCGGCCCGAATTGGTGACTTCACCAATAACGACTGCTTCAACATCCCATTTCTTAATGATCTCCATGAACGCATCGACGTTTGCTGGTGAAACCACGGCACACATGCGCTCTTGGGACTCACTCATCAAAATCTCTTCGGGCGTCAACGTTGCATCGCGCAACAGCACGCGATCAAGCCACACGTGCATTCCGCCATCACCATTGGATGCGAGCTCACTGGTTGCACAGGAAATTCCGGCGCCACCAAGATCTTGAATACCTTCAACTAAACCGGCATGCAATACCTCAAGGGTTGCTTCAATCAGCAGCTTCTCCATGAACGGATCGCCGACTTGAACGCTTGGCCGCTTTGCTGGGCTATCTGCATCAAAAGTCTCTGATGCGAGCACCGAAACGCCACCAATACCGTCGCCGCCCGTGCGAGCGCCGTAGAGCACCACAAGATTACCGACACCCTTTGCGCTGGCTAAGTGAATCTCGTTATGGCGCATGGCACCGATGCACAGTGCGTTCACCAGTGGGTTGCCTGCGTAACTCTCGTCGAAAATAATTTCGCCGCCGATATTTGGCAAACCTAAGCAGTTTCCGTAGCCACCGATGCCGGAAACAATTCCGGGAAGAACCCGCAAGGTATCTGCTGCATCTGCTGGGCCAAAGCGAAGTGGATCCATGATCGCAAGCGGACGCGCACCCATCGAAATGATGTCGCGCACAATGCCACCAACACCAGTTGCTGCACCTTGGTATGGCTCAACGTAGGAAGGGTGGTTGTGACTTTCAACCTTGAAGGTCACTGCCCAGCCTTGGCCAATATCAACAACACCAGCATTTTCACCGATACCGACAAGAAGCTTGTCAGTCTTAGGAGCCTTGTCGCCAAATTGCTTGAGGTGCACTTTGCTTGACTTGTAGGAGCAATGCTCACTCCACATCACCGAATACATGGCCAGTTCACTACTGGTGGGACGGCGTTCAAGAATCTCGCGAATCCGCTCGTACTCGTCAGCCTTTAAGCCAAGTTCAGCGAATGGCTGTGAACGATCTGGTGTTTGTTCTGCTTGCGAAACCGTGTCAATGCTCATGCGTTCACCATCGATGTCAAGATGCTCGTGAAGAAACCAAGACCGTCTGTTGTTGGCCCAGTGAGTTGTTCCACTGCGTGTTCTGGGTGCGGCATTAAGCCCACAACATTGCCCCGTGCATTTCTGATTCCTGCGATATCGCGCAGGCTGCCGTTTGGATTCACATCAAGGTAACGAGCGATGACTCGCCCTTCGCCTTCAAGCTGATCAAGCGTCTTTTCGTCTGCGACGAAACAGCCTTCGCCATTCTTCAGCGGGACGATGATTTCTTGACCAGTTTCGTAGCTATTAGTCCAAGCAGACGTGGTGTCTTCGATGCGAAGTTTTTGATCGCGACAGATGAAGTGCAATTTTTCATTACGCGTCAGGGCACCAGGAAGCAGGTGTGATTCACAAAGAATTTGGAAACCATTGCAGATACCCAGTACCGGCAAGCCGCCATTTGCAGCAGCAACCACTTCACCCATCACAGGCGCGAAACGTGAGATAGCACCGCAACGCAAGTAATCACCGTATGAAAAACCGCCGGGAAGGATGACTGCGTCAACCTTCTTAAGCTCCGCATCGCCATGCCAAAGTGCTACAGCCTCGCCACCGGCCAGACGCACAGCACGAGCCGCATCACGATCATCAAGTGAACCAGGGAAAGTCACGACGCCAATGCGCATGGGTTACTGATCCTCTTCAACGATGAGAATAAAATCTTCAATGACCGGGTTGCACAGGAGCTCAGCAGCCAGAGCGTGCAACTGTTCGCGACGCTCGTCGGTGATCTCACCATCAACCTGAATCACAAATTGCTTTCCCTGGCGCACATCAGTGACACCGGTGATACCAAGGCGCCCTAGAGCCCCTTGAACGGCGCGACCTTGTGGGTCGAGAATTTCCGGCTTGAGCATGACGTCAACGACGACGCGGGCCACGGGCACTCCTGAGTTTTGAGGACGAAGCCATCAGTCTATCGGCCTTTTCAGCGGCTAAGTCTCTGCCTACTTAGTTGGAAGCTCGCCGCCAAGCAGACCAGGCGGAACTGACCATTTCTTGCAAATCGCGCTTGGACTGCCAGCCCAAAACTTCGGTAATCCGCTGAGTTGCGGCGGTAGATGCGGGCGGATCTCCTACCCGGCGGCCAACGATTTCAGCATTTACTGGGGTGCCAACGACCTGAGAGACCATGTTCATCACCTCAAGGACCGAGGAACCAACCCCCCGACCCACGTTGAAGGCTTCTGCCGCCCGCTGGTTTTCGCAAAACTGCGCCGCGACCACATGCGCGTCTGCCAAATCGGACACATGGATGTAGTCGCGAATACAGGTGCCATCGGGTGTCGGGTAATCATCACCGAAAATCTGTGGCCTTTCCCCTTGTTCTAGGGCCTTGAAAACCATGGGAATGAGGTTGTTGATGCTCGTATCACCAAGATCATCACTCCCAGCGCCGGCAACATTGAAATACCTCAATGCCACCCAGGACAGGTCAGCTGCAACACCTTGGGCCTTTGTCATCCATTCCCCCACCACCTTGGTTTCTCCATACGGAGATTCAGGAGCAAGTACTGATGACTCAGCGATCGGATTGACGAGTGGGGTTCCATAGACCGCAGCCGATGATGAATATACGAATCGCTGAACGCCTACTTCTTGCATTGCTTCAAGAACTGACAACATTCCGGCGACGTTTTCGCGGTAGTAGTGCAGCGGGACGTTGACTGAATCCCCTGCGGCTTTCTTCGCGGCTAGGTGGATCACCCCATCAACCTTGTGTGCTGCCAATGCAGCAACCAAGGTCGACCGATCAGTCACATCTGCTTGAATGAAAGCAACGTTTTTGGGAATCCGATCAGCTAAACCGGATGAGAGATCATCGAGAACAACGACGTGGCGACCACTTTCTAACAAAGCGCGAGTGACGTGGTTACCGATGTATCCGGCTCCACCTGTCACGAGCCACGTCGTCATTTAAAGGTCTTTCCCGTCAGCAGTTCATACGCCTCGATGTACTTGGCGCGCGTCTTATCAATGATGTCCTGCGGAAGCGGTGGCGGTGCTTGCCCACTGTTCTTATCCCAACCAGATTCAGGGGAAGTCAACCAATCGCGCACAAACTGCTTGTCATATGAAGGCTGCGGTCCACCCGGTGCCCACGTTTCGATGTTCCAAAAACGCGAAGAGTCTGGGGTCAAAACTTCGTCCGCCAACATAATTTGTCCGGCAAAGCGACCTTGCTTTGAAATACCGAATTCAAATTTCGTGTCAGCGAGAATCAATCCGCATTCAGCAGATATCTCAGCTGCGCGTTCGTAGACCAACAACGAGAGTCGCTTGAGTTCCTGTGCTTCTTCTTGACCAATCATGATCATGACTTCATCGAAATTGATGTTCTCATCATGCTCACCCACCGCAGCTTTAGTGGCTGGCGTGAAAATCACCTTGGGCAGGAGCGATCCATCTTTCAAACCTGGCGGCAGATTCACACCGCTGATTGAACGTTTTTCCTGATATTCCACAAGCCCTGAACCTGTGATGTAGCCGCGCACGACGCATTCCACTGGAAGCATCTCCAGCTCGGCACACACCATTGCGCGACCAGCAACCTGATCTGGCACTCGACCTGGGGTGATGTGGTTAGGAACGATGTCTTCGAGTTGACGAAACCACCACAGTGAAAGAGCGGTAAGGATGCGACCTTTGTCAGGGATCAGCGAAGGTAATACGTGGTCGAACGCCGAAATTCGATCACTAGCAACAAACAGCAAGCGCCCTTCGGGCGTGCGGTAAAGATCGCGCACCTTTCCCGAGTACACATGCACGTATTCAGGAGGCAATCCGTAGTCGGTTGCTTCAACGGTGGTCACAGAATGTCTCCTGGTGTGTAAGCCGCCGCCGCTGGATAAGCGGTGGTGATAACTGAAATTCGTTCAGCGATTGCTTTGACTTGTGCTCCCGCTGCGCCAGTGAATGCCAAAGGTTCAGCAATTAAGGCCTGCAGCTCTACGAGTGACAACTGCAAACGTGAATCTGCTGCAAGGCGAGCCAGTAGATCGTTTTCTCCGGCCGCCAATTCACGCATTGCAAGTGCAACAGAAACTGCGTGCTCCTTGATTGCCTCGTGCGCGATTTCGCGGCCGACTCCCTTGCGCACTGCAGCCATTAAGACTTTGGTCGTTGATAAAAATGGCAAGTAGCGCTCAAGTTCCCGGTCAATAACCGCAGGGAACGCACCGAAATCATCCAGCACGGTCAAGAAAGTTTCGAATAAGCCATCAAGTGCAAAGCTTGCATCCGGCAACGCGACGCGACGAACAACAGAACAGGCGACATCGCCCTCATTCCATTGATTTCCAGCAAGTTCTGACGCCATCGTCATGTAGCCACGCAACAGCACGGCGAATCCATTCACACGTTCACAGGAGCGTGAGTTCATCTTGTGCGGCATCGCCGAGGAACCAACCTGACCTGGACGGAAGCCCTCGGTAACCAAATCAAGGCCCGCCATTAAGCGGATAGTTGTAGCAAGGCTGGAAGGTCCTGCAGCAACTTCAACGAAGGCCGAAAGCACATCGAAGTCAAGGGTGCGCGGGTAGACCTGCCCAACACTATTCAGTACGCGCGAAAAACCAAGGTGTGTTGCAACGCGGGATTCAAGCTGTTCAAGTTTCGCCGAATCGCCATCCAACAAATCAAGCATGTCTTGCGCAGTGCCGACTGGACCTTTGATCCCGCGAAGAGGATACCGACCAATGAGATTGTCGATGCGTTCAAACGCAATCAGCATTTCATCTGCTGCAGAAGCAAATCTCTTACCCAAGGTGGTGGTTTGCGCCGGAACATTGTGTGAGCGACCTGTGAGCGCGGTCTCTGAATACTGCACAGACAGTGTGGCAAGGCGTTGAAGCGCGGCGACAGTTTTGTCGCGTACAAGAAGCATGGAACTCAGCACCTGCAACTGCTCAACGTTTTCAGTGAGATCTCGTGAGGTCATCCCGAGGTGAATCAGTTCGTGACCAGCGAGGTCATTGAACTCCTCAATGCGCGCCTTCACGTCATGCTTGGTTACCCGCTCACGAGCCGCGATCGACTCCAGATCAACGGAATCGATCACTGCAACGTATGCAGCAATAGCCTCGGAAGACACATTGAGCCCCAGTTCGGACTGAGCCTTCATAACGGCGATCCACAACTGGCGTTCCATGACAATCTTGGCCTCTGGCGACCAGATCTGATTCATGGTTGCGGAGGCGTACCTACCAGCCAGGACATTGGGGATTGAGGCTTTCACTGGAACATTCTTTCATGTCTATGAATCATCGTGGGCCACCTACAGGCAGGGGTCGCCCTTGGCGTGAAACTCGGCCTTTCCCCTCACAACCTGTCAGTTTTGCGAACAGCAGTGTGGGTAAATGTCGTATTACTGCGCAGCATGCTTGGCGATATCTCGCCGGTGATGCGACCCAGCTAAAGAAATGAGGTCCACACCCGCATAAGCACGCTCGCGAGCTTGGGCCAAAGTTTCACCAACTGCGGTCACCGAAAGGACTCGCCCACCGGCCGAAACCACGTCACCCTCATCGGAAATCCGAGTGCCCGCATGAAGCACATCGACATCAAGCAGCGCGTTAGCTTCTTCGAGGCCGCTAATGACGTCGCCTGTCACTGGCGAATCCGGGTAATTCTTCGAAGCAACCACAACCGTCACTGCTGCGCCTTCTCGCCATTGCAGAGGTGCAAGCTCCGCGACTTTACCCGTAGCCGCAGCCAACAACACTTGTCCAAGTGGCGACTTCAATCGCGCAAGGACAACTTGAGTTTCCGGATCACCAAAGCGCGCATTGAATTCAATGATGCGCACGCCCTGGCTAGTGAGGGCCAGACCTGCGTAGAGCAATCCGGCGAAGGGAGTGCCGCGGCGAAGCATTGCGTCAACCATTGGCTGCAGAACCGAGACGGTCACTTCTTCCACTAAGCCAGCAGGTGCCCAAGGCAACGGTGAGTAGGCACCCATTCCACCCGTGTTTGGCCCCTCATCACCATCGCGCGCCCGTTTGAAATCTTGCGCCGGCTGCAAAGCAACAATCGTCACACCATCAGTAATTCCAAATAGTGAAACTTCGGGTCCATCGAGGTACTCCTCAACAAGAACACTGGGCGCACCTTTAGCAAAGCAATTGTCAGCGTGTTCAATTGCGCGATGACGATCGGAAGTGACGATCACGCCTTTACCTGCGGCAAGGCCATCGTCTTTCACGACATACGGTTCGCCCAATTCATCGAGTGCCTTCGCGACTTCATCAACAGTTCTGCACACAAAAGCTTTTGCCGTAGAAACATTAGCCTCGGCCATGATCTGCTTCGCGAACGTCTTGCTGCCTTCGAGTTGCGCAGCTTCTTTCGAAGGTCCAAAGCAAGGGATACCTCGCTCGCGAACGGCATCTGCCGCGCCAGCTACTAAAGGAACCTCAGGTCCGATGACAACGAGATCTGCTGTCACTTTCACAGCCAGATCCGCAACCTCGTCTGGATTACTCGCATCCACAGGCAAGACATCAACTTCCGCAGAAATTCCGGCGTTGCCTGGCGCACAGACGACGTAACTCACCGAATCATCTGCCAAAAGTGAGTGAACGAGTGCATGCTCTCGAGCACCAGAACCAATAACAAGAACGCGCATATTGAAAACCCTCGTCTGTCGGCTAGGCGCCGACGTAATGCTTACTCGTAACAGCCAGTGCACTATCAAGGCGCACCAATGCTTCTTTGGCTTCATCCACCGTGATGGTGCATGGAGGAACAACGTGAAGTCGGTTGTAATTCGCGAATGGCAGCAAACCATTGTCTTTACAGGAAGCAATGAATTCATTCATTGCTGGTGAGGATCCGCCATATGGGGCCAACGGCTCCTTGGTTGCACGATCCGTCACAAGTTCGATTGCCCAGAAGACTCCAAGACCACGAACCTCACCTATCGCCTTGTGCTTTTCTTGCAGGTCTCTCAAACCTGGCCCTAGAACATCCGCACCGATCATGCGGGCGTTCTCCACTATGCCTTCATCTTTCATGGCATCTAGAGTCGCCACGATCGATGCAGCCGCAAGCGGGTGCCCTGAATACGTTAATCCACCCGGGAAGACCTGAGTATTAAAAGTTGCAGCGATTTCATCTGAGATCACAACACCACCTACAGGCACGTAACCGGAATTCACGCCCTTAGCAAAGGTGATCAGATCTGGCTGGGCTGCAAAATGATCAAAGGCGAACCAGGCACCAGTGCGACCAAACCCACACATCACTTCATCAGCTATCCAAACTATGCCGTAGCGATTGCAAAGTTCACGAACGCCTTCGAGATAGCCCGGTGGTGGAATAAGAATACCTGCCGTACCCACCACGGTTTCTAACAAAAGCGCGGCAATAGTTCCTGGGCCTTCAAATTGAATGACTTGCTCGAGATGCGCAAGAGCCCGCTCGGATTCTTGCTCAGGTGAAGTTGCCCAAAAACTCGAGCGATACAAGTGTGGGCCAAAGAAATGAACGTGACCATCAGCATATTCATTTGGCCAACGCCGCGGATCACCAGTTGACGCAATCGCTGCACCAGTGTTTCCGTGATACGAGCGGTAAAAAGACAGAACCTTGCGCTTGCCCGTATGAATGCGTGCCATCCGGATCGCATTCTCAACCGCATCAGCTCCACCGTTGGTAAAAAACACCTTGTTGAGATGAGCGGGTGCAAGTGAGGTGATGCGTTGCGCAGCTTCTCCACGCTTGTCGTTGGCGTGATTTGGACTGATCGTTGCAAGGACGCCAGCCTGGTCCGCGATTGCTTTCACAACACGTGGATGTTGGTGACCAATATTGACGTTAACCAATTGTGAAGAAATATCAAGGAATCGATTACCTTCGTAATCCCAGACCCAACTTCCTTCAGCTCCGGCCACAGTCATCGGGGCTAGCGCGCCTTGTGCGCTCCATGAATGAAACACATGCGCTCGATCAAGGTCGTAGACGCGTTTGCCCTCTTCTGCGCTCACTCTGGTTCGACTCCTTCTTGCTTGTGCCGCGGTATGGCTCAGGCGATGAGGTCGTGCAGGGAAATAGTCGCATCCCGATCTTGCCCAACGCCAATCGCACTGATGCGGGTACCCGAAATGTCTTCAAGGAACTGCACATAAGACCGAGCATTAGCTGGCAGATCTTCAATGACGCGAGCACCTGAAATATCTTCAGTCCAACCCGGAAGGTTTTCATAGATTGGCTTAGCGTGATGGAAGCCTGTCTGCGTCATAGGTAGTTCTTCCATCCGAGTGCCATCAACGTCATAGGCAACACAGACAGGGATGCGATCAAATCCAGAAAGCACATCGAGTTTGGTCAAGAAAGTGTCGGTCAAACCATTGATGCGCGTGGCAAATTTTGCGATGGGCCCATCGAACCAACCACAACGACGTGGTCGACCAGTTGTCGTACCAACTTCGCCACCAATCGTGCGCAAAGCTTCACCATCGGCGTCAAAGAGCTCCGTTGGAAATGGGCCAGAACCCACGCGAGTTGTATAGGCCTTCAAGATGCCAATCGTGCGATCGATGCGCGTTGGCCCGATGCCACTTCCTGTGCAAGCACCACCCGCAGTTGGATTGCTCGATGTAACGAAGGGATACGTGCCGTGATCAACATCCAGCAGTGTTCCTTGGCCGCCCTCAAGTAGGACAACCTTGTTCGCATCAAGTGCCTTGTTCAACACCAGTGCGGTGTCGACCACATACGGCGCAAGAGCTTGTGCGTATTCAAGAAGTGACTCAACAATTGCATCAACTTCAAGCGCTCGACGGTTATAGACTTTGACCAGGATCTGGTTCTTGCTGAGCAAAGCACCTTCGACCTTTTGGCGCAGTATTGATTCGTCAAACAAATCTTGAATACGAATACCAATACGCGAGATCTTGTCAGCGTATGTTGGACCGATACCGCGACCAGTTGTGCCGATCTTGGAGTTACCAAGGAAACGCTCAGAAACTTTATCCAGAGTGACGTGGTACGGCGTGATCAGATGAGCGTTCGCGCTGATCAGAAGTTTTGATGTATCGACGTTGCGCTCGTTGAGTCCGCGCATTTCCTGCAAAAGTACTGCCGGGTCAATCACCACGCCGTTGCCGATAACTGGGATGACCTCTGGGGTCAAAATCCCACTTGGCAGTAAGTGCAGGGCAAACTTTTGATCACCAATAACTACGGTGTGACCCGCGTTATTGCCGCCTTGATAGCGGACGACGTAATCAACGCGACCTCCAAGGAGATCCGTTGCTTTTCCCTTACCTTCGTCTCCCCATTGGGATCCGAGCAAAATGATCGCAGGCACGGTGGGAAAGATTACCCGAGTCCGGTGATTTCCCCTATTCGCGCGGTTTTAGGACCAAAATAGAGCACACCCCAACCCTGGCAAGGAGCCGCTGACCATGCGAATCGAACATGTGGCCCTTTGGTCAGCAGATATTGCGGTTCTCCGAGACTTCTATGTTCATTGGTTTGCCGCCCAAGCGTCACCTATATATAGGAATGCCGCCACGGGCTTTGAATCCTTCTTCGTTTCGATCGGATCTGGGCCCCGACTTGAACTCATGCAGCGACCCGATGTCGACGGTGTCCCCCTGGAATTAACCCTTGGATACGCTCACATTGCGATCAATTTGGGAAGCCAAGAGGCAGTCGATCACCTCACTGGGGCTATGGCCTCTGAAGGTGTGACTGTTCTTTCCGGTCCGCGGCACACGGGCGACGGCTATTACGAGTCCGTCATCCTTGATCCAGAAGGTAATCGGATTGAGCTCACGTCCTAGGGAATCCAACGTGGATAGTGATTGACTGATCCTGTGATCAATGACCTGCAAGTCCTCATGCTCGGGTACGGCTTAGCGGGCAGGTTTTTCCACACACCGCTCATCGAAGCTACCTCCGGCTACACAATCTGTGGCGTCGTAACTCGCGATCCAGAACGGCGTCAGCAAGCACTCGCCGATATTCCTGGGGTTGCTATTTATGATTCACTCGAAGATGCCCTGAACAGCGCACCGGCGGTCGATCTAGTGGTTGTAGCCAATGCCAACCGGGCACACGTGCGCGATGCTCATCGAGCCATCGCGGCTGGAAAACATGTCGTTGTCGATAAGCCGCTGGCGGGATCAGCCTTAGAGGCACAAGAACTTGCTCAGGCTGCCCTCGATGCCGGAGTGCAATTACATCCCTTTCAAAACCGACGTTGGGATTCCGATTTCCTCACACTCAAACGTGCTGTGGCGGATGGGAAGTTAGGCCAAATTCACAGATTTGAATCACGTTTTGAACGCCTGCGCGTAACCCCGCGAGGCAATTGGCGCGAATCAAATGACCTCCAAGATCTTGGCGGGGTGCTCTTAGATTTTGGTGCACACCTTGTTGACCAAGCATTGCAATTGCTTGGCAACGTCGTCAGTGTCGATGCCTACGCGCGTTCAATTCGCCAACCAGAATCCGCAGACGACGATATGCAAATCATTTTGACCCACGCAAGTGGCGCCATCAGTTTTCTCGTTGGAAGTCAGGTATCTGCATTTCCAGATCCACGTTTCTTGCTCCTTGGCTCGCGCGGTGCTATCCGCATCGCTGAATCTGACTCTCAAGAAACTCACCTTCGAGCAGGTCAAACCCCTGACGGCAGCGACTGGGGCCAAGAGCCGTTCACGGCACAAATGCGAATCGGAAATGAAGACGGATCAATCACTGCAACCGATCTTGCGGTCAGCCCCGGAAAATGGCCACACTTCTATGCAGCGGTGCGTGACTCCATCACGAAACAAACTCAGCCGCCGGTCACTCTTAATGAAGTAATTGCAAACCTGCGCGTACTCGATGCTGCTCGACTTTCAGCTAAAAGTGGGCAACGGGTAATACTGAGCCCACCTGCTTCACATGACACTGCACCGCACACTTCATACTGAAGCCATAAAGGTACTTGACTCGCTCACTGCTTCCATCGGTCGCGAGAGCAATGAGGTGAACGCGGATTCGCTTGCGCCAATCAAAGTGCTGTCTTCCCCGAGTAACGGAAGCGCAATTCGCGCTTGTTCGCGGGGTGCCCGCAGTGCAAGACCTATTTGTTCATTGACTTCTTTGGCGACTACTGGGTAGAGCTGGCCAAGGTGGCCACCTAGGACGATCACTTCAGGATTGAAAATATTAATGAGATTAACTAGGCCAATACCCAACCATCGGCCGACACCGGTAAGCCTTGCATGCACATCTACATCTCCAGCAAGTGCAGCATTAATTACATCTTGCACATCGCCAACTGGCTTCGAGTCTTGAATGCAAGACAACACAGCACCACGGCCGATAACCGTTTCCCAGCACCCTCGTGATCCACAACGACATTCAACTCCCGTTGGATTCACAATCATGTGCCCGATCTCGCCACCGAACCCACCAGCACCTGTCATGAGCGCGCCTCCGAGAACTACACCTCCACCGATGCCCACTTCACCCGAAACGTAAATGACGTTGCCCGAATCAACTGCGGCCCCACGAGTGTGCTCAGCCAGCGCTCCGAGATCTGCATCGTTGCTTGTAACGGTGATCGGAACATCCCCGAATTCTTTGCGCAAAGCGTCAGTAACCATTTGCGCGAAAGGCACATCAACCCAACCAAGGTTGGGCGCCTGCGACACCATGCCTGTTCGCTCATTAACGATGCCTGGCAAACCCACACCCGTACCGACCCAAAGTGTTTCTTCCGGCACTTCTTCAAGAAGTTCGTGAGCCATGTCGATTAGCTGGGCCACTGAAAGATCAGGTGCGGATTCTGACCGCTGACGCGATCGCTCAACTCTGGAGATGGTCTCACCACCTAGACCGACAACCGCGCCAACAGTGCGGTCGACTCGAAAATCGAAAGCAAGGACGATCGCCGAGCGAGGCTGCGGCGTCACAATCAGCGATGGACGTCCTACGGTTCCTGCAGCACCTGGTCCTTCAACAACGAGACCTTGTTCTGCCAGCTCCGCCACAAGAGCGCCAACTGTGCTTCGATTAAGACCCGTCAGCGCCACGAGTTCTGACCGGCTGACCGGCCCACCAATATGCAGACGCTGAAGCACTGCAGCCAAGTTGTAGCGGCGTACTTCATCTTGCGAAGCAGCGAGCGAAGTTCTCATATCCTTTGCACGTTAAGCGGACGATGTTCGCTTGCGCGAAATCGCATCGACGCTGGCGGCCACGAGAAGCACCAAACCGGTGACGACGTATTGGATACCGGACTGCTGGGTTACAAGCGGCAAGCCATTTGCGATCACAGCAACCACAAGCCCACCAATAACAGCATCGATAACCCGCCCCCGCCCGCCGAAGAGTGAGGTGCCACCGATGACAGCCGCACCCACAGCAAAGAGCAGTGTTTGAGCACCACCAGTTGTTGGGGAAACAGAGTTGTCTCTCGAAGCGATCAGCACGCCCGCGATCGCAGCCATGAACGAACAGATCATGAAGCAACTGATCTTGATTGTTGACACACTGATGCCGGCGCGACGAGCCGCCTCGGCATTTCCACCCACTGCATAGATGTGGCGGCCATACGACGTGCGCCCAAGAACGAAGGTACCGATGATCAGTAGCACCAAAATCACGAGCACTGCCCAAGGCACACCTTGGATAATTGGGATGCAGCCCACGGGTTGATTGATATCGCCCACAACATCGCATGTTTGTCGGCCCGGGCGAACGATCTGCCGCTGAATAGTTAGAAGGTAAACCACTCCGCCGAAAAGCACCGCCAGCGAAACAACTTTCGCAATCCACACCGAAGTTGCTGAGCCTGCTAGTCCGATGCGTCTGCGGCTTAAAATTGCTCGTAATGAAATAGCCGCATAGCCAAAGACCACAATTGCCCAGAGCAACCAACCGCCCCAGACCGGCATGTTCTTGTTCATCACAGCTAACAAAATGTCGCTCTGAATCGGGATCGTGCCGCCTTCGCCAATGATCAGCAACATGACGCCTTGCAGGCCCAGGAACGCAGCAAGCGTTACAACAAAGGATGGGATCCCAAGACGCGCAACGAGCAGTCCGATCAGAAACCCGATCACGAGCCCTGTTGCAAGCGCTGCAACAAGCGCCAGCGGCCAAGCCCATCCCTGTTTTGTCAGAGTTACACCCAGCACCGCGGCACTTGTACCGGCGGCGAAACCAGCGGACAGATCAATCTCGCCCAGGAGCAGGACAAAGACAAGTCCCATCGCTAGCACGATGATTGCGGTTCCTTGGTTCAGCAGGTTTGCAAAATTCAGAGCAGTGAAGAAAGTGTCGCCTTGCAGGATGCTAAACAATGCAACTAGGGCAATCAGCCCTAGTACTGCTGGCAACGAGCCCACTTCACCGCTGCGCACTCGGCGCGAATAATCACGTATGGCTTCGCCTATTCCACCGACATCGCCGGCTTCTGGAACATCTACTTCAGTTACTTGAGCACTCATAGCGCTGCCCCGTTCAGTACGTCTGGATGAAGTCCCATCTCGCCGCTACGCCCCGTAGTGATGAGTTCAACGATCTGGCTATGGGTCAGATGCTCTGCGGGCACCTGCGCCGCGAGGTTGCCTAGATATAGGCAAGCAACGTTGTCTGAGACTCGAAGCACTTCGTTCATGTTGTGCGAAATAATGATGACCGCCAACCCGTTGTCAGCCAAACGCCTAACCAAGTTCAATACTTGCTCAGTCTGCGCAACACCCAACGCAGCAGTTGGTTCATCGAGAATGACGACTTTTGAATTCCATAAGACTGCTCGAGCGATGGCAACCGTTTGGCGCTGACCACCAGAAAGGCTCGATACCTGTTGACGAACCGATTTCAAGGTGCGAACCGACAGCCCAGCTAGCGTCTCCTTGGCACGTCGTTCCATTGTTATTTCATCGAGCACTAAACCTTTGGATTGTTCCCGCCCCAGGAACATGTTGTGGACAACGTCGAGGTTGTCGCATAAGGCTAGATCTTGATAGACCACTTCAATACCAAGCGAATTAGCTTGACGAGGTTCTGAAATATGTACGGGCTTTCCCTCAAATAGGTACTCACCTGAATCGAACGGATAAATACCCGCGATTCCCTTAATCAAGGTGCTTTTACCTGCGCCGTTGTCGCCAACCAAAGCGGTGACCTTGCCTGAATACACCTTGAGGTCGACATTCTTCAGCACCTGCACAGGACCGAAACTCTTATTGACCCCTCGAAGTTCCAGGATCGGGCTTTGGTCAGACATCGATCACCTTTCGTTGCAGTTCGCTTCTGAGACTCGACTCAAGTCTGTCATGTAAATGAACCAACGGTGGGGGTAGGACATCGACCCACCCCCACCGTTGATTTATTTGGTTGTTACTGAACGCCGTACTTAGTGCAGGCTTCCTTGAGCTTTGCCGTGGTGCAGATCTTTGCTGCAGTGGTGAAGCCATCTGCAACAACATCCTTGACGTTCTCAGGGAAGATCGACTGAGGAACGAGCAACACTGACTTAACTGAAGTTCCAGCCTCGCTATCAGAGGTTGAACCGGTTGCAAGTGCATCAGCAGCTGCGGTGTCGCCATTGCTAAGTGCGATTGCAAGTTCAGCTGCAGAAGCAGCTTCGGCCTTGATGGCCTTGTAGACGGTCATGCACTGAGTGCCCAAGAGCACCCTCTGCAAACCTTCATCGGTTGCATCTTGGCCGGTTACTGGGATCTTTCCAGCTTGACCGTTGCGTCCAAGAACTGCGATAACAGCGCCGCCCAGACCATCATTTGCTGCAGCTACACCAATAAAGTCACCCTTAGCTTTGGTGTACATCTGCTCGAAGATGGTGCCAGCCTTCGTGTTATCCCAATCAGGTACAGACTGATCTGCTGCGATTGTGTAACCAGCATCCTTGATGGCAGTTTCGTAACCCTGCTTGAACAGAGTTGCGTTGTTGTCAGTAGGCGAACCGTTGAGCAATGCAACTGGGCCTGCCGTGTTGCCGTTATTAGTCATGCAGGTCACCAAGCCTTCACCGATCTTGGTGCCGACTGCCACGTTGTCGAATGACACGTAGTAGCTAGCTCCGCCACCGAGAGTGAGTCGGTCGTAGTCGATAACTGGCACGCCTTGAGCAGTAGCCTTCTTGATAACTGCGGCTCCTGATGGGCTGTCGAGGTTAACGATCATGAGAGAGGTCACGCCACTAGCCAACATTTGATCTGCGATGGTTGCAAACTTTGCCTTGTCACCATTCGCATTTTGAATGTCGTACTGGACGCCTGCGCTGTTGAAGGCCTCTTCGAGGAACTTCCGGTCAGCTGTCTCCCAGCGAGCCGAAGTTGACGCATCCGGAAGGATGACACCCACCTTGGCATTTGCATTTGTTGCGGGAGCAGTAGTTTCGCTGCTACCGGTATCGCTGCTGCTGCATGCAGTTATGAGCAGTGAGGCAGCCGCTAGGCCAACTACTGCTCCAAATAGCTTCTTGGACATAAGATGCTGTCCTTTCCTCGCAAGAGTCCTTGCGCTTTTTGGGTTAGAGAACTGATTCATATTTTTTTCCGACGCTCTTCGCACATTTGCATGATTGAAGCTTCGTTCCCGTGAAAGCGGTTTCCCCACCATGCGTTGGGTTGCCCTTCCCACAGTGATGTTTTTCGAACTCGCTGAAATAATCGACGAAGACGAAAGTGGTTCCAACTTTTCGCTCGCTTCGGAAAATACGCAATGTGAACGTCTCGTTTGACTGTTTGGCATAGCCAAAACCCCCTTGGCCAAGAGCAACGTTCTGCCTTAGCTTTGACTCAACCTCGTTCACCATTGCTTTTCCCGACGCCATATACATCTAGAAATGTTGTGTCACACAACATATGGTGAAATGAGCCCCTGATGCAATAGTTACAAGAAAGTTTCAGTAACTTAACTGGATATATCTTTAGCTGTATTCGCTTACATAAGGACAAGTCGGGCGAATCGCACTTTGCACATAAGCAACACGACGTCGATCAGGTTTTCTGCTGCCACCACTGAGCTATCTGTTGCCCAAGGGCATGACCGGACAGCCAAGCTGACTCCACCTTGGGGCCACCCGCCCACGAATCTCCAGCAAGGCCGAGCCCGGTCTCTTCATCAAAAAAGTAAAGCTCTGCGCGAGCTGACGTGGGTTTGGCGTAGGTCCATCGCATGGCCGAGGACCATTGTGGATGCTCGGTTAACCCAAGCAATGGCATGAGCGCATCAATCGCGGCCGGTAAGACTGCTGTCGGATCTAAGAGGTGGAGGGCCGCAAGATCAGGATGTACGTGAGCGACCACCACTGGATCGTTATTTCCACGACGATGTCCATCATTGGCAATCCAGGTGAGCACTGGATGCTCGTTGACGAAAACGCCATCGAATTGCGGCAGTTGCCCGGGTTCGAAAACCGCAGTGACAGCGATAACCGGGCTCCAAGAAATTTCATCGAGAGTCTTGTGGATGTCTGTCAGGTTTTCATTAACAAACTTTTTGGCTTGCGGCTCAGGTAAGCACAGAGCAGCTGCACTGAATTTCACATCGTCAACAAGAACGCCGCCCTCAGCGACTGACAACGAAGTTACTTCGGTGGAATGCTTTACCGAATTTTCGGGGAGTACTTGGACTTGGTGTTCAAGAATCGAGCGGAGCCCTCGAGTTGCTGAATAGCGCATGGTTCCAGCTCTCACACCGGAGATTCCCGCAGGTGTTGCAACGTGAAAGGTGTCAGTCCATTCGCGGGCAACCCCTGATTCAATCCAGGAGTTCACGATCACGGCAAACTGTGGATCTTGAACCGTGAAGTACGAAGCACCGGTATCCGTGATGTGACCATCGAAAGCTGTGCCTGAATCGCGAATTGAACGACTAGCCATTCGCCCACCGACCACTCGCCCACGATCGATTATCTGAAACGGAATGTCATGATGATTCAGCACACGTGCGCATGCGATTCCGCTCATCCCAGCGCCAATCACGGCGACAGGTAAACGATCAGTCACGAGGAATGTTCGGATCGCAATCAGTTAAGAAGGCAGAAATACGTTCTGCTTCCTCTTGCTCGTTGATTGCTGCCGCTGCTCGTCCTAAAGATTTCAAACAGCGCAAGAAGCCTTGATTGCCTTCATGGCTCCATGGCACAGGGCCGTGACCCTTCCACCCGTTGCGACGCAATGCATCGAGTCCACGGTGATAACCAACGCGAGCGAATGCGTACGACTCAATCACTTGGCTGTCTGCCCAGGCTTGATCGCTCAAGGTCGCCCAAGCAAGGGAACTCGATGGGAAGCGTGCAGCAACAACGCCTGCATCTTCGCCGGCCTTTAACGCTTGGTACGGGCCTTCCTCCTGCGGCAATAGCGTCGGAGGAGGACCGGCCATCAGATCTTCAAGCATTATTTAATTGCCGTTCCTGTTGAACGAAGGTCTTCGCAACCGCGAGTTACGCGTGCTGCCATGCCGGCTTCTGCCGCCTTGCCGTACGCCCGAGGGTCGTACTGCTTCTTGTTGCCGACTTCGCCGTCAATCTTCAAGACGCCGTCGTAGTTCTTCAAAATGTGATCAGCGATTGGGCGAGTGAATGCGTACTGAGTGTCGGTGTCGATGTTCATCTTCACAACGCCGTAGTCAAGGGCTTCACGGATCTCACTGATTAATGAACCCGAGCCACCGTGGAAAACAAGATCGAATGGCTTATCAACGCTGTACTTTGCGCCGACCGCTTTTTGAATGTCATCAAGAATATGTGGGGTTAACACAACGTTGCCTGGCTTATACACGCCATGAACGTTTCCGAAGGTCGCTGCAACCATGTAGCGGCCGCGCTCGCCCAAGCCAAGAGCAGCTGCAATTGCCAAACCATCCTCTTCGGTTGAGAAGAGTTTTGCATCGTGACTAGCTTCGACACCATCTTCTTCGCCACCCACAACACCGATTTCAATTTCAAGGATGATGTTGGCTTTGTTGCACGCATCAAGAAGACGCTGTGATATTTCCATGTTCTGATTGAGCGCAACAGCTGAGCCATCCCACATGTGTGACTGGAACAACGGCTCAAGACCTTTGCTCACGCGCTCTTGTGAAATCGCAATCAGCGGTTCCATGAAGCCATCGAGCTTGTCGATTGGGCAGTGATCTGTGTGTAGCGCAAAGTTAACGTTGTAACTCTTGGCGATTGAGTGTGCGAACTCTGCAAGAGCAGCAGCGCCAGCAACCATGTCTTTGACACCTTGGCCCGAGGCGAATTCTGCGCCGCCCCATGAAACCTGAATGATGCCGTCGCTCTCGGCCTCAGCGAACCCGCGCATTGCGGCAACGATGGTCTGCGACGAGGTGCAGTTGATTGCGGGGTACGCAAATTTTCCGGCCTTTGCTCGGTTGAGCATTTCGGCGTAAACCTCTGGGGATGCGATTGGCATAACTCACTCCTAGATCGGTAGTAGTGGACACATCCTTTCACTGCCTGCAAACGTTTTCAAGATGGGGATCCCCTGCGGGCGATCTGTCCGTTTTCTCCTAGTCGAAAAGTTCTGCAACGGACGATGGGGCGTGGGTTACTTTTGTGACCAACGGTGTTGAACGATCCAGGCATGCATAGCTATCGAAGCAGCGGCACCCACATTGATCGATCGAGTAGACCCGTATTGGCTGATTTCGAAAAGTTGATCACACGCCTGCCGTGCATCAGGGGAAAGACCAGATCCCTCTTGCCCAAAGAGCAAAATGCATTCTTTTGGCAGCGTTGCTGTTTCTAGGGGCACTGAACCTTCGATGTTGTCCAAACCAAGTATCGGCAAGTTCTCAGATATTGCCCACTCGTGGAATTCGGCAGCAGTCTCGTGATGGCGAATGTGTTGATAGCGGTCCGTCACCATGGCGCCGCGTCGATTCCATCGCTTTTTGCCGACAATATGAATTTCTTTAGCTAGAAAAGCATTGGCCGTGCGAACTATCGATCCAATGTTGAAATCATGCTCAAGGTTTTCAATGGCCACATGAAAGCCGTGCCGGCGCTTATCGAGTTCTTCCACGATGGCATCCAGGCGCCAATACCGAAACTCATCGATCACATTGCGTCGGTCGCCCTCGTCAAGGAGCGCCAAATCGAGCCGGTCATCCTTGGGCCAAGGCAAAGGATGTGGGCCAACTCCTACTGAGATGTCATGGGGATCCACACCAGCGACGATAGCCTGCACAAGTGAATCTCGTATTGGCAGCCGCAGCGTCCGTGCAGGCGATAGGTCCCAGCTGGATGGATCCTCAGCAACTCATCAATAACCTTGGTGATGTCGCCTTCTGGGTTGTTCTCGGCATTATTTTCGCTGAGTGTGGCATTTTGTTGGGATTCTTCCTCCCTGGGGACTCACTGTTATTCATCACTGGCCTGTGTATCGCCAGCGGCATCATCAGTATGAACATTTGGGTTGCTGCGCTTCTACTCATCATCGCCGCAATAGTCGGAAACCTCACGGGCTACTGGATAGGTAATAAAGCTGGCCCAACTCTTTTCAAAAAGGAAGACTCAAAACTTTTCCGTAAAGAATACGTGGATAAGACACATGCATTCTTTGAAAAATACGGAGCTCGAGCAATCATCTTGGCTCGCTTCGTGCCCATCGTGCGCACCTTCATCACTGCAGTTGCAGGTATCGGGCGAATGAATTTTCGCCAGTACTTCATTTACAGTTCTATCGGAGCAGTTCTTTGGGCCGGACTCATCACGATAGCGGGCTACTACCTAGGCGACATCGACATTATCAAGAACAACATCGAAAAGGTCTTGATTCTCATCGTTGTGCTCAGCATTGTCCCGATCGTTATCGAGTACATCCGGCACCGAAATGCCAAGCGCGTCTAGTCGAGTTACTTAAGCAAGACCAAGATCAGCGAGTGAATATGCTGCGCGATACTCATAGCCCGCTTCAATAACCTTTGGGCCCGCGCCCCGGTCAACGATGACTGCTACCGCGATTGTCTTGGCACCAACTTCATCCAGTGCCTCCACTGCTGTGAGCACAGAACCACCGGTAGTTGAAGTGTCTTCAACCGCGAGCACATTCTTGCCCGTCACATCAGGGCCTTCAATGCGGCGTTGCAAGCCGTGCGCCTTACCTTCCTTGCGCACCACGAACGCATCAAGCAGCTGACCATTATGTGCCGCATCGTGGATCATGGCGGCTGCTACTGGGTCTGCACCCAGAGTGAGCCCGCCCACTGCCTGGTAATCAAGATCCTTGGTGAGCTCGCGCATGACTGACCCTACGAGGGGGGCGGCTTCGCCATCTAGCGTCACCCGGCGAAGGTCGACGTAATAGTCGGCCTCTTTCCCGCTCGACAGGATCACCGTTCCGTGCACCACTGCACGTTCGATGATCAATTGACGCAATTTTTCCCAAGATTCTGAAGGCACAAGTGAATCCTAGGGGAACCAGCGTGCGTCCAACGCCTATGTCGACATACCGTAAGGGGGTGCGCAGATTCTTCCCCTTCTTCTTGGCACTCGCCATAGGCGTGGGTGTCACTGCACCCGCTGGTGCCGTGGTCAATGGGTCCCCCTCCACCCCGGGCACCTTTGGATTTCTGGTGGCTTTATTAGATACCCAGCGCCTGACCACTATGTCGAATTTTCAGTCGCAATTTTGCGGGGGTTCTTTGACAACTCCCACGACAGTTGTGACAGCCGCTCACTGCGTGGTGAATCAGCAAGATGGCACGCGCGATCTCCCCTCGGGTTTAGTAGTTGCGCTGGGTAGGTCCCTCAAGGATCCCGCGTTACGCACCGTTACGGTCTCGGCAATCACCGTTCATCCCAAATATTCGATCACCTCCGGCGAGAACGACATCGCGGTTCTCACCCTTGCTACGCCGCAAACAGACATCCAAACAATCGCACCGCTCAAAGACTCCGAGATCAGCAGCGGGCTCGATGCGTCAGGTGCAAAGGCAACTGTGGCTGGCTGGGGATCTATCAACTCGTTCGGAAATGCATTTCCCGACAACTTCCGCACCGGTGAACTATTCCTTCTCCCAGCCGGAACATGCGGGCAAGGCCAGAACCATGTATTAAATGGCATTACCTTTCTCGCGTATCAACCCGGAGAAGCAAACTCGACGAGCATGTTGTGCGCGATCGGACTCACTGCGAACGGGCAAATCATCGATAGTTGTAAAGGTGACTCAGGCGGGCCGCTCGTTGCGGGCACAGGCGTCGATGCCCGACTCATCGGCTTGGTGAGCTGGGGTCTGAATTGCGCAACGCGCCATCCGGGTGTGTACACGAAGTTATCCGCGATGACAGACTTTCTTAATTCCACTGGAGCACTCGGAGCCCCGGCTCCTCCCACCGTCTCCGTGACCGCACTGAATCAACGCGTGCGAGTCACGTTCACTTCGTCATCTCAAGGTGCAAGTTTCACTACCTTCACAGCAGCAGTCGCGACCACGCCCACCCAACAATGTGTCGCTGCCCCAATCGCTTCTTCGACGAGTGCATCTTGCGACATCACAGGATTAGTCAATGGTCAGCAATATGCGATCAGCGCCACTGGTACAGGCCCTGCTGGCCCCTCGGCAACGAGTGCCGTACTTAACGTCACACCCATCGCGGTTCCCGACGCCGGGCGCATCAAAACTGCTGTGGTTAATGGCCGACAGTTGCAGGTGCGGGTCACAGATTCAGTGAGCGAAACACCACTCATAGCAACACGAGTCGCATGTCTTCCTACTACTGGAGGACCAGGCCGCAGTGCCAAGATTATTAAGGGCGCGGCGACACTGAAGCGCCTACCGCTCGGCGACTACGCATGCTCGGTAACTGCGCGCAATGAATTCGGAACCAGCCGCGGTCCGCAGCAAATCATTCGCATCACTGCGTGAGAGTTAAGTCTGAACCATCAGCAAGCACGTCGATGCGCACCGAATCCCCATCACGCACGTCGCCACTCAAAATCGCCTTCGCTAACTTGTCGCCAATTGCCGTTTGAATCAAGCGACGCAATGGACGGGCCCCGTAAACCGGATCGAAACCTTTATCGACCAACCAGATTTTCGCATCTTCAGCGAGATCTAGCGTGATGCGCCGATCAACGAGACGGCTTTGAAGAGCTTCCATCTGAATGTCAGCGACCTTGGTGAGTTGGGTGCGATCAAGTGGTTCGAAGGTGACCATGCCATCGAGTCGGTTAAGGAATTCAGGACGAAAATGCGATCGAACGGCACTCAAGACCTGCTCTTTACGCACTTCGAAAGGCGTATCCAACTCAACCAAGAACTGGCTACCCATGTTGGACGTCAAAATGAGAATCACATTTCGGAAGTCAACCGTGCGACCTTGACCATCAGTTAGACGACCATCATCGAGCACCTGTAACAAAATATCGAAGACCTCAGGATGCGCCTTTTCAACCTCGTCAAGCAACACCACCGAATAAGGACGCCGACGAACCGCTTCCGTGAGTTGACCACCCTCTTCGTAACCAACGTAACCCGGAGGTGCACCAACTAAGCGTGACACTGAATGCTTTTCAGAATATTCACTCATGTCGATCCGAACCATTGCTCGCTCATCGTCGAATAAGAATTCAGCCAATGTCTTTGCGAGTTCGGTCTTTCCTACGCCTGTCGGGCCAAGAAACATGAACGACCCAGTTGGGCGATCCGGATCAGAGATTCCCGCACGAGCCCGACGCACAGCGTCACTCACTTCGCGCACGGCCTCGGCTTGGCCAACTACCCTCTTGCCAAGTTCCTCTTCCATCCGCAGTAGCTTCTGCGTTTCGCCCTCGAGAAGCCGCCCCGCAGGAATACCGGTCCAACTGGCGACAACTTCAGCGATGTCATCGGCCGTGACTTCTTCCTTAACCATGGCCGAGCGCTCATTGGCTTCACTCGAAACCTTGACGAGTTCCTCATCTAGCCCAGGGATCTCTGCATAAAGAATGCGTGAAGCTTGCTCGAAATCACCCTCGCGCTGGGCGCGCTCTGCAATTGCCCTTAAATCATCGATTCGCACCTTGATTTCACCGACGCGATCAAGCCCAGCCTTTTCTGCATCCCATCGGGCGCGTAATCCTTTGAGTTCTTCGTCTTTATCGGCAATCTCATCGCGGATTTTCTTGAGACGATCTTTTGAAGCTTCATCGGTCTCTTTGGCAACCGCCATCTCCTCCATCCGAAGACGATCAACTTGGCGTTGCAAAACATCGATTTCAACCGGCGATGAATCAATTTCCATGCGTAGTCGTGATGCTGACTCATCCATCAGATCGATTGCCTTATCGGGCAAGAATCGTTGCGTGATGTAGCGGTCAGACAAAGTCGCTGCAGCAACGAGCGCCGAATCCGAAATCACGACCTTGTGATGCGCTTCGTACTTCTCTTTGATCCCACGCAAAATGGCGATGGTGTCTTCCACCGAAGGTTGATTAACCAAGACCTGCTGGAAACGTCGCTCGAGCGCTGCGTCTTTTTCAATGTACTGGCGGTATTCATCTAGCGTCGTTGCGCCAATCATGCGCAACTCTCCACGGGCCAACATTGGCTTCAGCATGTTGCCTGCGTCCATCGCGCCTTCGCCACCTGCGCCCGCTCCCACAACGGTGTGTAACTCATCAATGAACGTGATGATCTGGCCATCAGAGTTCTTGATCTCGTCGAGAACAGCCTTCAGCCGTTCTTCGAATTCACCTCGATATTTAGCTCCCGCCACCATCGCAGCAAGGTCAAGCGAGTACAGGGTTTTACCTTGTAGTGACGTTGGAACATCGCCTTCAACAATACGTCGAGCTAAGCCTTCAACGACTGCGGTTTTGCCAACACCAGGCTCCCCAATTAATACGGGGTTGTTCTTGGTGCGGCGTGAGAGCACCTGAATCGTGCGACGCACTTCTTCGTCACGGCCAATAACTGGATCGATCTTTCCGTCACGCGCTCGCGCAGTGAGGTCAATACCGAATTTTTCGAGCGCCTGAAAGGTCTGCTCTGGATCTTGTGATGTCACGCGTGCTGCCCCCCGAACGTTTTGTAGAGCGTCAATAAGTGTGGCTGGCGTGGCACCGACCTTCGCCAATATGTCTGCAACACCTAACCCGCCGTCCTTTGCGAGTCCGATGAGCAAATGCTCGGTACTGACGTACTCATCGCCTCGTTCCTTGGCAAGTGCTTGAGCTGCATTTAAAACTTTGTACGTGGCATTGCTCAATTGCGGTGATGCTACGGATGATCCACTAGCGCTCGGCAGTGAATCTAGTGCCATGCGTACCTGCGTGGTCAGTGTTGAAACATTGACTCCCACAGCATTGAGTAATGCTGATGCAATGCCTTCACCTTGCTGCAGCAAAGAGTCCAAGACATGTAACGGTTCGACCTGTGGATTGCCCTTCGCTGCTGCGATGCGCACAGCGGCGCCGAGTGCATCTTGACTCTTTGTAGTGAATTGAATATCCATTGTCATATTCCTTATCGCTGGGAACGGCGATTTGGTCGCCAAACAACTAATGCAGTCGAGGATTTCTCCCGATGAAACTCACGCAATTGAGTGCGAAGACCTTCGACTTCTTCTTGCAGTACAAGAATTCGACGAATTCCTTCGAGGGATAAGCCCTCTGCAGAAAGGTCCGCTATCTCGCGTAAACGAGTGACGTCTCGTCCCGAATACAACCGGTTACGTCCGCCAACCCTCGTGGGCGAAACAAGTCCGAGCCGGTCGTACTGACGCAGGGTTTGCGGATGCAGCCCTGCAAGTTGCGCGGCTACCGAGATTGCGAAAACTGGATGATCATCTGCGACATGGAAGCGGTCCATCTCACTGTCCTGCCATAGCAATCAGATCGCGACGAGGATCGTGATCGACGGTGAGTGTTGCGTAGGTTTCCAGTGCTGTGCGAGCTTCGTCGCTTAGCTTTTGAGGCACGGCAACTTCTATAGTGACGAGCAGGTCGCCTTGCTTGCCATCCTTGCGTTGGATCCCCTTGCCCTTAACCCGAAAAGTTTTTCCTGTAGTGGTGCCTGCCGGAATTCTTAGCGTTACGTTTCCATGGCGTGGAGTCGGCACGGTGATCTGCGAACCCAGAGTTGCCTCACTGAAAGTGACTGGAACCGTGAAGGTGATGTTGTCGCCCTTGCGGGTGAACAATGCGTGAGGTGTGACATGTACGTTGACGAACAGGTCGCCGGCTGGCCCACCTCGTTCACCGGGTGATCCTTTGCCGGCTACCCGAATCTGAGTTTCATCTTTAACCCCCGCAGGCAATCGAACTTGCACTGTCCGAGTCTTCATTGCGCTGCCATTACCGCGGCAGGTGACACAGGGATCATCGATAATTCGGCCACGGCCTCGGCATGCGCCGCAAGTTTCCGGGAATGCAAACCCACCAGCGTTGCGCGCGACCTGTCCTTGGCCATTGCAGTTCGGGCATGTGCGTGCTGAAGTGCCTGGAGTCGCACCCGTCCCATGACAGGTGTCGCAGGCTCCTTCAGTACGAAGACTCAATGGCACCGTGACGCCATCAAGTGCGTCATCAAAACTCAACGTGAGTTCCGTTTCCAAATCTCCACCTCGACGCGGTTGCGGCGTACGAGAGCCACCTCGTCCGCGGTTAAAGATGCCGCCAAGGAGATCGCTGAAGTCACCGCCTTGGCCGCCGAAGACATCATCCATATTGACGTTGTACGAACCGCCGCCTGAGGCGCCGGCACCATAACCGCCGGGGCCGAATCCTCCTGATGCAAACATCGCGCGAGCCTCGTCGTACTCACGATGCTTTTCTGGATCAGACAGCACGTCATAAGCCTCTGAAACTTCTTTGAATTTCGCTTCAGCTTTTGGGTTGTCAGGATTCTTATCCGGATGTAATTCACGGGCCAGCTTGCGGTACTTCTTCTTGATCTCATCGGCTGTGGCATCTTTGCTCACACCCAATAAGGCGTAGAAGTCCTTTTCAAGCCAATCCTTATTCACAATTCTTCCTTTTAGTCTGTTCCGGCAACGGCTACCCGCGCTGGTCTAAGAACTCTTCCGGCGTAGCGATAACCGGATTGATACACAGACATCACGGTTGGTTCGGTGACATCTTCATTTGATTCGCTTGTCAACGCTTCATGCATCGCGGGATCGAAAGGTTGGTTTGCTTCACCAAAGGTTTCCAAACCCAACTTTGCGCACGTTGCCTGAAGGGTTTCGCCGACTGATTTGAAGGCTCCTTCTAACTCGCCATGCTCGCGAGCCCGATCAATGTCATCGAGAATGGGGAGTAGTCCGGTGAGCACTCCACCAACCGCAGTCTCGCGAATCAATTCACGATCGCGATCAACCCGCTTGCGATAGTTGGCGTATTCAGCGTGCACTCGTTGAAGATCACTCGTAAGTTCGGCGACTTTTGACTCAACCTCATCGAGTTCAATCTCAACCTCGATGGCTTCAGTCTCAGCGTCTTCGTCAGGTACGCCAGCAGACTCCTGCTGGCGTACCTCGAAGGTTTCCGGATCGATCCGACGCTTGTCGGTTATCCGGACACCAGTGTCATCGGTTTCTTCGTTGCTCACTTAGTTTCGTCCTCGTCAACGATTTCTGCATCAACGACATCGTCATCGTTCTCTGCTTGCGTGTCGCCACCAGCGGCTGCATCAGCAGCTGCGGTTGCTTCATACATCGCTGCACCGAGTGCCTGACTAGCTTGGGCAACCTTTTCTGTTGCTTCACGCATTGCAGGTAGATCGTTTGCTTCGATAGCCTTCTTGAGTTCATCAAGTGGGCCGTCAACATTTGCCTTTGCATCTTCAGGAACCTTGTCGGCGTTGTCTGCCAAAAACTTTTCCGTCTGGTAAACAAGCGATTCAGCTGTATTGCGAACTTCAGCTTCGTCGCGACGAGCCTTGTCTTCATCCGCATGTGCCTCGGCATCACGCATCATCCGATCAATGTCGTCCTTGCTCAGAGCAGAGCCGCCTGAAATCGTCATCGACTGCTCTTTGCTCGTAGCACGGTCCTTTGCGGAAACGTGAACGATGCCGTTCGCATCAATATCGAAGGTCACCTCGATCTGTGGAATGCCACGTGGTGCTGGTGGCAGACCAGTGAGTTCGAATGTGCCAAGACGCTTGTTGTAGGCCGCCATTTCGCGCTCACCCTGGTACACCTGAATCAACACGGACGGCTGGTTGTCTTCTGCCGTTGTGAAGGTTTCAGATCGCTTGGTAGGGATCGTCGTGTTGCGCTCGATGAGCTTGGTCATCACGCCACCCTTGGTTTCAATACCGAGGGAAAGCGGAGTTACATCAAGAAGAAGTACGTCTTTAACTTCACCCTTAAGCACACCAGCTTGAAGCGCCGCACCGATAGCAACGACCTCATCGGGGTTTACGCCCTTGTGCGGCTCCTTGCCCGTCTCGGCCTTTACTAATTCAGTGACTGCTGGCATACGTGTTGATCCGCCGACGAGCACAACCTGATCGATTTTGTCGATTGAGATGCCTGCATCTTTAAGAACTGCACGCACTGGGTTCTTGGTGCGCTCCAAAAGCGAAGCTGTCATCTGCTCAAATTGAGTGCGTGATAGCGACTCTTCCAAGTGCAAAGGACCATCAGCACTAGCCGTGATGTACGGAAGGTTGATTGTTGAGTTCATCGAACTCGAGAGTTCAATCTTTGCTTTTTCAGCGGCTTCGCGTAAGCGCTGCATTGCCATCTTGTCTTTTGACAAATCGACACCATGAGCGTTCTTGAAGGACGTCACCATCCAATCAACGACTGCGTTATCCCAGTCGTCGCCACCTAGGTGGTTGTCGCCACTGGTTGCCTTAACTTCAACAACGCCATCGCCGATTTCAAGAAGTGAAACGTCGAACGTGCCGCCGCCAAGGTCGAATACCAAAATGGTTTGCTCAACATCGCCCTTGTCCAGACCATAAGCGAGTGCAGCTGAAGTTGGCTCGTTAATAATGCGCAAGACATTCAAGCCAGCGATCTCGCCGGCTTCCTTTGTTGCTTGACGCTCAGCATCACTGAAATACGCTGGAACAGTAATGACGGCATCCGTCACGGTCTCACCGAGATAAGCCTCAGCGTCGCGCTTCAACTTCATCAACGTACGAGCGCTGATTTCCTGCGGGTTGTACGCCTTGCCGTCGATGTCAACAGTCCAATTTGTACCCATGTGACGCTTCACCGAACGAATGGTGCGGTCTACGTTGGTAACGGCCTGACGCTTGGCTACTTCGCCAACCAATACTTCGCCGTTTTTTGCGAATGCGACAACAGACGGGGTGGTCCGAGCGCCTTCCGCGTTAGCAATGACAACGGGTTCGCCGCCTTCAAGAACTGAGACAACGGAGTTGGTTGTACCCAGGTCGATACCTACTGCACGGGACATAACTGTCGTACTCCTTTATCGTTATCTGACCGGGATGGTCCGAAGGTCAATAATTTAAGTTTCCTCGCTCAGGGCACTGGTTGCAAATTGAGCATCAAGTGACTTGAGCCGGGTGGACTCATATGTAATAACTCGAAGTCCGGTCAATTCATTCCCGGCAGAATTAAGAATTCTGTGTGATCTGGATCACAAAAGAACAGCCGCCCAGAAGGACGGCCGTCGTTAATCGAATCTTTTGGTTTGGGCAGTCCCAAGATGCGGACCCAAGAACTAGATCTCAGTGCGGTGGAAGTTCGCGAATGACTTACTGGGAGTTGGCCCACGCTGACCTTGGTAGCGGGACCCATACTTCTGGGAGCCGTAAGGATGCTCAGCTGGGCTGGAAAGTCGAAACAGGCACAACTGACCGATCTTCATGCCTGGATAGAGCAGGATCGGCAAATTCGCGACGTTGGCAAGTTCAAGGGTCACATGCCCAGAAAAACCGGGATCAATGAAGCCAGCTGTTGAGTGGGTGAGCAACCCCAGTCGACCCAATGACGACTTTCCCTCTAAGCGACCGGCGAGATCATCTGGAAGCGACACCACTTCATAGGTTGATCCCAGCACAAATTCACCTGGGTGCAGCACGAAAGGCTCATCGCCTTCAGGCTCAATGAGTCGAGTGAGCTCAGGCTGCTCGGTCATCGGATCAATAAATGGGTACTTATGGTTCTCAAAAACCCGAAACCATCGGTCTAGGCGCACGTCAATACTCGACGGTTGCATCATCGACTCGTCATACGGTTCAACAACAACGCGACCCGAGGCGAGCTCGGCCTTGAAATCTCCATCTGAAAGCAGCACGGGGTGAGGCTATCCAACTCGGAACCTCTTTGCACAGATGGCTAGGTTTCTAAACTCCCCGCCCAGCCCTAGGCCTTCGGGCTACCGTGTCGCTGATATGGAAAGAGGAAGGTCATGACCTTTGCGAATCAGGGCCTAGCGACAACTGGATTACCAGTAGTCGCTCGCGACATTGTGGTGAGTGAAGAGAGCTTCACTACAAACGATGGGCTTGTCATTGTGATGAACCGCTATGAGCCCGTTGGGGTGGAAACGACTGCTGTTTTGTGGTGTCTGCCTTGTGGCGGATGTTCGCGTAACTATTTTGACTTCACCGTAAAGGGGTCGACTCCAGAGTCTTTTAGTTTTGCTCGTTACCTCGCACGTCGAGGAATCACAGTGATTACTGCTGACCATATTGGTGTCGGAGATAGCACTCACCTACCCGAGCAGCCAGAAATAACGACTGCAGATTTTTGTTCAGATCGCATGCACGAAGCAGTGCAAGCGTTTCGACTCCGCACTGATTTTGCTCAGAAAACATTTGTCGGGGTCGGGCATTCGTTTGGATCAGGCATGGTGCTCACCGAGCAATTCCGGCATCAAGACTTTGACGCCCTCGTTCTTCTTGGGTGGAGCAGTATCCAACTTGCCATGGTGTACAAAGACGGAACGATCAAGGCGATTAGTGATCCAGGCGATCGCGCACGAATGTCCGTCACAAACCTTGGATACAAGGTTCCTGCTGAATTATTCGAAGCAAATACTTCTATTGCAACGACTCGAGTGCTTCCAGCTGGCGATGAAGTCAATCAGCCAAATTGGTGCGTACCGGCATCAAGAAGTGTCCGTGTTCCGACATATCTCGGCTTCGGTGAATTCGACACACTCCTTGATCCTTATGCCGAGGCCGAGCTCTACGTGGATGCGCCAAAAGTTGTTACAGCCATCCTTCCTGGGTCCTACCACTTTCATAATCTCGCCGAAGGGCGCGAACTCATGTGGTCTGGGATAACTACGTTTGTGAGAGATACCGTCGGGAACCAGTAGGCCAAAACCCACGTCCAAGGCTCATGAAACAGGGGTGGAGAATTGGGTTCGCTGCAGCCCTTGTCTCGGTAATCGGGCTTGGTCTAAGCACGACAGGAGCCCAGGCGGCTCCCACCCAAGCGGCAACAACAATCGCCATTCCGGCTGAAGTCTCTACATTTCGACTCAATGTTTCGTCACTACTGAATTCGTTTTATTCAACATATGGCAGCCGACTCAGTCAATCCGAAAGAACTCAGATGAGTGGCTTGATCAATCAGGTCGATCAAGTGCTCGGCACGCTGTATCGCCAGAGCACTTTGAGTGCCAAACTGGCTCGAACAAACGCGCCTCGGGTCAAACAACGCCAAGCTGCGGCAGCCGTCGCAAAAACTTATGACGCTGCATTTGCAGATTCCAACGCAAACATGGAGAAACTGCAGCCCATTATTGCCCCAAAACTTTCTCTGTTTGAAGCCTTATCCGCGAAGTCAGATCTCGATCAATCGCAGCGAGATTTCGAAAACCTTGGGATTCACATTCATCAAGCCGCCCGCTAGCTATTTCAATCGTGATTGCTCGCACCCGAGCGACGAAGCCGCTTGGTAACACTGCGAGTCTTCTTTGTGTTCAACCGCCGCTCAACTGATCCCTTGGTTGGTCTCGTTGCCTTGCGAGTTCGTGCCGGCGGAGCAATCGCTTCCCTAAGAATTTGAGCTAAGCGCTGCTCGGCGGCTTTTCGGTTTTGTAGTTGTGACCGTTGCTCAGACGCAGTAATCGTGATGACTCCGTCAACAAGTTTTGAACTTAATCGCGCAAGCGCGCGCTCCCGCAAGAACTCCGACATGCTGCCAGAGTTTGCGAGATCGAAACTCAACTGCACACGCGAATCTGCAGTATTTACTCCTTGCCCACCCGGGCCAGATGATCTGGAGAACTTCACGACAAGTTCAGTTTGTGGAATCACCACAGACTTGCTGATCACTAAGTCGTCAGGCATGACCCAACTTTATTCGACAACTGGCTTCGCCGATGGCGACCAAGGGGAACCGGTAAGGTTGCGGAGCACCTTCGCGGGCGTAGCTCAGTGGTAGAGCGCTAGCTTCCCAAGCTAGATATGCGGGTTCGATTCCCGTCGCCCGCTCCGCTAGGAGTGGCTCTCGGAATCGGGAGGAACCCGTGACGGATCCCGTCGCCCGCTCTCGAACGGTGAATGAGTTTGAGCTGTCACCATTAGTGAGTTGCGGGCTGCGCCCTGCAGGGGTTTTTCTGCTCTCCGTTGCTGTTGCAGGACGGTGAGGTTATGCGGCAGCTATCAGACTATCTATTTCCTGGTGGCTACAAGCCCGCTCCTGGGTCTCCGGAACTCTAGGGAGCACTCCGATTTGCGGAACCGCGGTTCTCGGGTTCGAATTCTGCCGGGCTCTTTCTGAGGACAGGTCACTCACCTATGTGAGATAGTCCTGTCCTGTTGCGCGGAGAAGGTTCAACAGGGTGAAGAAACACCCCCCAGCCAATAAGGAACACAATGGGCCTATCGACAATCCGGAAGTGGACATCTGTAGGCGTCGCACTTGCTCTCGCGCTTTGCGCAAACACGGTGATGATGTCTGTTGCCCAAGCAGCGCCCTGCTCCGGATCTGTCTCCTCGTACACGTCTAGTGGCTCGACGTATTCATTTGTCACCTTTAATGCGGTTGGTTCGTGTTCGTGGACTGTTCCCACTGCCGTCACGTCGGTCGATGCACTTGTCGTAGGTGGCGGCGGCGGCGGTGGCGCTTGGGTTGGTGGTGGCGGCGGCGGCGGTGGCGCAGTGGAAGTGACAGGTGTCGCGGTGACCCCGGGCGCGTCAGAAACGGTACTTATCGGAGCAGGGGGCATAGGTGCTGAGATGACGTCTTCCCTCACCCGTGCTGGTTCTTCAGGCGGTTCGTCAACGTTTACTGGAACAAGTGCACTTGGCGGTGGAGCTGGTGCTTCGTGGAGTGTTCAAGCACCCGGAGGCGCGGGCACTGCTAATGGAGGTGGTGGCAGCCAACCGAGCGACACGTACGCCGGGGGTATTGGCCAGTTTTTCACAGGTGGGTCCGCTCAGGGAATCTCACAACCACACTCCGTCGGCGGCGGCGCTGGCGCGCAGGGCAACGGAGTTTCGGGGGGCTCCCTTGCCAGCGGGAATGGGGGGATTGGCTTTTCATCAAGCATCACCGGCACCGCAACCTTGTACGGAGGCGGCGGCGGGGGAAGCGCACACCAAGTCTGGATCAGCCCAACCCAACTCCAGTCACCGCAGACATTTTTAGAGGCTGGCGTAGGGGGCCTTGGGGGCGGCGGCGCTGGAGGCAAAGTAGTCAGCGATGTCATTGGTAGCAACGTGACGGGCCAGAACGGAACAGATGGTCGTGGTGGAGGTGGTGGAGGTGCCGCAACATATTGGGGAACGAACTACACATCCACGGGTGGAGATGGAGGTGACGGCGTGGTGATCATTCGATGGCTTTCTTCCACCGGGGGTCGCGTGGTTGATGCCCCCGTTGAGGCTCCGCCCACCTTGTTCCAACAGATAGGACGTCTGAGTCAGTTAACAACTTGCGCGTCAGGTTGGTCGGCGTCTTGGGCTGCGTGGGCGCAGCCCGTCACCGGCGGCTGGGTGTGTCAACGTTGGATCTATTGGAGAGATGGGTTGTGGTACTCCAGCCACAATGAGCCAGGAACCGCCAACGGTGCGGCGAGCAGCCAGCGAATTTAACCCTGAGTGATTCACTTGAGCGGTTCGCCGGTCACGGCCCGCACCAAGTATCAGTCTCCGAGTAATTCAGAAATATCGTCAGGCACATCTGCGCTGCATTCACGCAAGGCCCAATTTGGCACGGTTTCTAATGCTTGCTCATTGGTAGCTGAGAGCAGGATTGGTGCCTTCACTCCATCTTCGAATGCTTGAAGCCAGCGACCAGCACAAACAGCCCACTTGTCTCCTGGCTGTAGGCCAACAAATCCAAACTGAGGCATTGGTGTTGAAAGATCATTGCCGATCTTTTTCTGGTGTTCAAGAAACTCTTCAGATACGACAACGCAGACTGTGTGGGACCCAATGTCTTCTGGCCCGGTATTGCAGTAACCATCGCGGTAGAAGCCAGTGACGGGTTCCAGGCTGCAGACCTGGAGTTCGTCACCGAAAACATTACGTTGAGGCATGTTGTGATTCTAGGGATCAATCCCTAGCCATACCTCACGACACCTCGAACAGTTGGCCGGGTGTGAGTCCGGCATTGGGGTTTGAATCCGGCACTGCATGTCAGCATCGATGTTTGGCCAAGGTGGCTAGCCCAGAGAGATAAGTCCCTGAGCAAGGAACCCAGCGATGTCTTCATCACTAAATCCGGCTTCCAGCAGCACAGCTTTCGTGTGCTGACCCTTGGTGTTTCCGCCCAGCGACTGCGTCTTGGAACGTGAGAACTTTTGATACGGGGCTACGCGTGGGTAGTCACCAACAATTGGGCTCTCGGCTCGAGACACCATCCCGTGTTCGACTGCAAACTCACCAATAGCAACGTGTTCAGACTGACCAAGGTTCACTTCCACAAGCGGAACATCAGCCTTATGCATGTCTGTTTCCCATTGGCTTGAGGTTCGCTTCGCAAAAGTCTGGCTCAAGATTTCAATGAGTGCCCCGTCGTGTTCAGCGCG
>JBIIAA010000124.1:0-5081 GCA_044240165.1 Candidatus Nanopelagicales bacterium | reverse complement strand
TCATCGCAAACAACCAATTACTGGAGTAAGTGAATTTCCATTGATTGGCGAGCGTCGACCTGAGGTAACTGCCGCACCCGCGGCTGACACCCGCGAAGGAATTCGCCTGCCGGGTATTGCAACAACTGCTGACCCACTGAAGGCACGCCGACTTGCTGAGCCGTATGAGGCCTTGCGAGTTGCTGCGGAAGCGGCAGCGACAACACCAACAATCTTCTTGGCAAATATCGGAACCGGGCCGTCATACGTAGCCCGAGCCACCTTCTCGAGCAACTTGTTCGGCACAGGCGGCGTTGATTCGGTTGGTGATGGTGGGTATGCAGATGCAGACGCCGCCGCCGCCGCTTTCAAGGCATCTGGTGCCCAAGCCGCCGTTATTTGCGGAACTGATGCGGCTTACTTAGAACAGGCCGTTGCCTACGCGACAAGCTTGAAAGCTGCGGGTGCAAAGTTTGTGTACCTTGCAGGTCGCCCAGGCGATGCCAAAGCTGAGTACGAAGCAGCAGGTATCGACGACTTCGCCTATATGGGCGTCGATGTTCTTTCCACAATGCAACGACTACACACCACGTTGGGAGTCTGAGATGACTACCGTTCCTGATTTCGCCGGTATTGAACTGGGCCCACGAGTTGCGCACAATGATCGCGAAGCTTGGGTTGACGCAGTAAAGAAGCTGACAGGTTCAGAGCCTGACAAGTTGGTGTGGGAAACACCTGAAGGCATTGATGTGCAGCCGATGTACAGCGCTGCAGACCTTGAAGGCCTAGACCACTTGCGAACGTTGCCGGGTCTTGCCCCATTCTTGCGCGGGCCGTACCCAACGATGTACGTGAATCAGCCGTGGACTTTGCGTCAGTACGCAGGTTTTTCGACAGCATCTGATTCCAATGCTTTTTATCGCCGCAACTTGTCACAAGGTCAAAAAGCACTCTCAGTGGCCTTCGACCTTGCGACCCATCGTGGTTACGACTCAGATCATCCACGGGTAGCAGGTGACGTTGGTATGGCTGGCGTTGCGATCGACTCGATTCTGGATATGCGCCAGTTGTTCGACGGAATTCCGTTGGACGAGATGAGCGTTTCGATGACCATGAATGGCGCTGTGTTGCCGATTCTTGCGCTGTACATCGTGGCCGCTGAAGAGCAAGGCGTTTCCACCGAAAAACTTCAGGGCACGATCCAAAATGACATTCTCAAAGAATTCATGGTTCGTAACACCTACATCTATCCACCGACGCCTTCGATGCGCATCATCGCTGACATCTTTGCTTACACGTCCGAGAAGATGCCGAAATTCAACTCGATCTCGATCTCCGGCTATCACATGCAAGAGGCGGGTGCCACGGCTGATCTTGAATTGGCTTACACCTTGGCCGACGGAGTTGAATACATTCGCGCGGGAATGGCAGCAGGGTTGCCGGTAGATGCGTTTGCGTCACGCTTGTCCTTCTTCTGGGGCATCGGCATGAATTTCTATATGGAAATTGCGAAGTTGCGTGCTGCGCGTCTGATTTGGGCCAAGTTGGTGAAGGGCTTTGATGCTCAAAACCCAAAGGCGCTTGCGTTGCGTACGCATTCACAAACCTCGGGCTGGTCTTTAACGGCCCAAGATGTCTACAACAACGTGATGCGCACATGTGTTGAAGCAATGGCATCAACGCAAGGCCACACCCAGTCATTGCATACCAATGCGCTTGACGAGGCTTTGGCGTTGCCAACTGATTTCTCTGCACGCATTGCTCGCAACACGCAGTTGTTCCTGCAGCAGGAATCTGCCACCACTCGCGTGGTTGATCCATGGGGCGGTAGTTACTACGTTGAAAAACTGACGCGTGAACTTGCCGAGAAGGCATGGGCACATATTCAAGAAATTGAAGAACTTGGTGGCATGACCAAGGCGATCGAGGCTGGTATTCCTAAGCTGCGCATCGAAGAAGCAGCTGCGCGTACTCAGGCTCGAATCGATACCGGACGTCAAGCAGTCATCGGTGTGAACCTGTTCCAGCCAGAACACCCTGAAAACATTGATGTACTCAAGATTGATAACAAAGCAGTGCGGGAAGACCAACTTGCCAAGCTGGCAAAGTTGCGCGCTGAGCGCACCCAGAGTGATGTCGATCTAGCCCTTGCGGCGATCGAAGACTCAGCACGCACGGGATCTGGCAATTTGCTTGAACTAGCCGTCAACGCAGCACGTGTGCGGGCAACCGTCGGCGAAATCAGCCTCGCGATGGAAAACGTGTGGGGACGCCATAAGGCTGAGATCCGCACGATCTCTGGGGTGTACCGTCAGGAAATGGGCGAAAGCGATGAGACCGTGCAGCGGGTGCGCTCGCTGGTTGACGCGTTCGAAACAGCAGAAGGTCGACGCCCGCGTTTGCTCGTTGCCAAGATGGGGCAAGACGGCCACGATCGCGGACAAAAAGTCATTGCCTCCAGTTTTGCTGACCTTGGCTTCGTTGTAGACATTGGTCCGATGTTCCAGACTCCAGAAGAAGTTGCCCGTCAAGCCGTTGAAGCAGACGTTGACATTGTTGGTGCTTCGTCACTTGCTGCTGGTCACCTCACGTTGGTGCCGCAGTTGAAGTCGGCCCTTGCTGAACTTGGTCGCCCAGACATCATGGTTGTTGTCGGTGGAGTTATCCCGCCGCAGGATTTTGATGAGCTCTTCGCTGCAGGCGCTGCCGCCATCTTCCCTCCAGGCACAGTTATTTCTGCGGCTGCTGAGAAGTTGTTGAAGACTTTGCTGGACACGCGTGCATGAAACAACCTCTGCCTGCGACTGCTGAACTAGCTGAACTCGTTCGCAGTGGGGATCGGATGTGGTTGGCTCGCGCCATCACGCTCATCGAAAGTCGCAAGCGTGAACACCGTGCGTTAGCCGCTGACTTATTGACGGCCCTCATGCCGTTCACCGGTAATGCAGACCGAATCGGGCTCACTGGTGTGCCAGGTGTTGGCAAGTCAACCTTCATTGATCAGTTCGGAACCAATCTGACTGCTGAAGGTCATCGTGTTGCTGTGTTGGCGATTGATCCAAGTTCTTCGCGCACAGGTGGCGCGATCTTGGGTGACAAAACACGGATGCAGCGCCTTGCCGTTGATGAGTTGGCGTTTATTCGGCCATCGCCGGCAGGTGGATCCCTTGGCGGCGTCACGCGCAGCACCCGTGAAACGATGTTGCTATGTGAAGCAGCGGGGTACGACATCATCATTGTGGAAACTGTTGGCGTCGGACAAAGCGAAACGGCCGTCCACGAGATGGTTGATATCTTCGTCGTCTTGATGTTGGCGGGTGCTGGCGATGAATTGCAGGGCATCAAAAAGGGTGTCCTAGAACTTGCTGATCTCATCGCGGTGAACAAAGCAGATGGCGACAACGTCAAGAAAGCGAATCTGGCGGCCTCGGACTATCGACGAGCAATTCGGTTAATGACGCCTGAATCAAAGAATTGGACTCCACCCGTGCTGACTTGTTCAGCGGCGCAAAACACCGGGCTAGAGGAACTCTGGGCTGAAATCCTGCGGCACCGAGAAATCAAGATGGTCAGTGGCGAGCGCGAAGAACGGCGTCACCAGCAGCAGATTCGATGGATGTGGTCGATGATCTCTGACCGCTTGCTAGATCAATTCAAGGATTCACCCGCTGTGCAAGAACGGCTGGAAGCCGTAAGCGCTGCGGTCAAGAATGGTGAACTCCCGGCAGCTGTCGCCGCTGAGAGTTTGCTCGAGACCTTTCACGGGGAGCTCTAGCCCTACCGCTAGACTTTTCATCACCGCTACGAGGAGGCACCATGAGTACTGATCACGCTGAGAAGACCCACCCCATCGCTGGGTATATCGCCGCAGTGGTCCTTGGTATTGGCGTGTACTACCTCGTAGGCGCCCTCAACGACATGACGACGGCTTACTTTGTAGCGCCCTTGGTCATCGGCTGGGCTGTTGTGTCACTGGTTCTCTTTGGCAAGCTTGATTCTGCCGAAGAAGCAGCAGCACACCACTAGTTTTCTTGAACTCTTTGCAGACCAAATTCCCGCGCGCGCGCAGCTGCTTCAGTTCGATCAGTTGCGCGTAACACTCGCATCGCTCGCTGGAGATCCTGCTTTACCGTTGATTGAGAAAAGCCCAGAATTACACCGATCGCAGCATTTGATCTGCCTTGTTCGACCAACTCAAGGATCTGTAATTGACGCTCATTCAGCATGAAGGCGAATTCATCGGTATCGATACTGATTGAGGCTTCGAGGTCGGTATCCGTGAATGGGTGAGTGGCCCACACTCCAAGTAAGTGGCCTAGGCCTTCGAGGAATGAATAGTCTGCGCGAGCACGTTTGTGTTCAGGGGAACAAAACATGGTGTACACGCCAATGACCTTGCCATTGCTTACGATTGGCATTAAATCAATTCGCAGGTCACCCGTGATTTTTGCGGTGTCTTCCCATAGGTGTCGGTCGATTGCCAAGTCCGGGTAGATTTCAAATTGCGTCACCATTGTGGTGGTGACGGTTTCAGCGCCGAGAACTGTTTGGCTTATTCCGTTATGAATCGAGCATGAAAGCTCTTGATACCTTGGCACTAAAGGTGCGGTCATCCCGTTGGCACCCACGATTTTGAAGGTGTTACGTGAAGTGGTGAGAAAGATATTTACGGATTGAGCGCCAAAACTTGCGAGAGGTCCTAAAAGTAAGGCGTCACAGACTTCCTGGGGATCCGGATAAGTCGAAAGAAAACGTAAAAAAGCAGGTACGGCAAAGATGGATCCGTTGCGGGGTTCGATGCTCATGCGGATACCCTAGCTGGCCCTTTGTTATAGGCAGCGAGGACAGCCGAGCCCTAGTGCTGCATCCCCAGGCTTCGGGCGCGAAGGGCAGCATCCTGACGGTCTTTTGTGCGCAGAATTTTCATGGCCCGTTGTAAATCTTGTTTCACTGTGGACTCTGAATAGCCAAGGGTAAAAGCAATCGATGTGTTTGATCGGCCTTGCTCAACCAACTGCAGTATTTGTAATTGACGTTCGTCAAGATGAAGCGCCACATCGGTTTCGTGAGTAAGTGCGTTGTTTTGTTCAGCCTGGATCGAG
>JBIIAA010000123.1:0-5109 GCA_044240165.1 Candidatus Nanopelagicales bacterium | reverse complement strand
AGCGAGAGTTGCTGTTGGAGGCTTTCGATTCTGGCTGGATCTCCGGCAGGGGCGAATTCATTGACCGCTTCGAAGCAAACTTTGCGGAAGCCGTGGGCGCAAAGTATGCGATCACAGTCTTCAATGGGACTGTTGCCCTCCAATTAGCCCTCGCTGCAGCTGGAGTCGCTCACGGAGACGATGTAGTTTTGCCCGCCTACACCTACGTCGCGTGTGCAAATTCCATCATCCACGCCGGTGCGCGTCCCGTGTTTTCCGATGCCGTATCTTGCTCACTTCAATTCGATCTCGATCACTTACTGGCTCAAATCACGCCGCGAACTTCGGCCGTCATGATTCCGCATTTATTCGGGCATGCTTCTGACCTCTCAGACCTGCGCGAAATCTTGACCGCGCGGGGAATCACTCTCATTGAGGACTGCTCAGAGGCTTTGGGTACCACAATTAATGGTCTCCATGTTGGCACTTCGGGATCGCTAGCCACCTACAGCTTCTTCGGCAACAAAACCATCACTACCGGAGAAGGCGGCATGGTCACCACTGACGACGACGCGACTGCGGTTCTCCTTCGTCGGCTCCGTAATCAGGGAATCTCCCCGGTAGATAAGTACTTTCATGATTTAGTCGCATTTAATTTCCGGATGACAAACCTGCAGGCTGCCATTGGTGTAGCGCAATTGGAGCGACTCGACAGCACAGTGCACCGCAAGCGAGAACTCGCTGATTTTTACCGAACTAACTTGGAGGGGCCGTCGCTTAAATTCCTTGGGGATCCTGTTGGGGGACGTAGTTCACAGTGGCTTGTTACCGCAGTACTGGCACAGGGGATCGATAGGCGAAAGGTTCTGAATACCTGTCACGAGCACGGTGTCGACCTTCGACCTGGATTTGTACCGATGTATCTGCTGCCTATGTACTCGCAGGCAGCTGACAACTTCCCTTTGACCGAGTCCTTCCACCGATCGGTCGTCTGTCTTCCGAGCTATCCAACGCTTACTGCAGAAGACCAAAATCACGTCGTGCAAGTTTTGCATGCGGCGCTTGGAGACACCTCTTGAAAATCGGACTGATCATTCCCAACCCTGCAATCGCCGGAGGCGTCCGTCGAGCAGTCGAGTCAATTACCCGGTTTCTCATCATTGGCGCAGAACTCAACGGCGAAACCACCAAGATAGTTTTGGGAGTGAATGGGGATTCAGAAAAGTTCTCCGACATACGAGACCGACACCCGCACCAAATTCAACTTCGTGACCTGACTTTCGAACAACTCACAGAAGATGATTCCGCCCGTGTTTTAAAGGCCCATGGAATGGGACTCCCGAAGGGTGGAATAGGTGGAGATTGGGCCATGATTCGCGATGACGTCTGCGACATGCTCGACTGTGACGTCTGGATTCTGATCAGCACGCGAGTCATATCAGGCGACTCTATTCTTCCGCTTGTCCCGCTTCGTCCTGTCATGCTCTTTCCATTCGACTTCTTAGAGTCATACGGACTCACAAAAATGGCTCCATCCCAAGTCGAGGGCAGCGCGAGGTCAGCCCGGGCAGCCTCGGTTGTCGCGGTGAGCACCGAACAGACTCGACTCGATGCCATCGCCTACATAGGGTGCAAGGAAGACCAAATACTGAAAACTCCAATTGAGTTTCACACAGATTTCCATACCTGCGGGACTCTTCAGTCTGATCCGCCAAGCCCAGAGAGTCGTAATTACTGTCTCTGGGTCACCAACGGCGCCGCCGACCATAAAAACCATTCACGCACCCTCGAAGCCCTCGACAACGCGGCTAATGCGATTCCAGGATTTCGATGTATCGTCATTGGCCATTCGATGACCCAAATCCCGGGAGAGTCCTTACAGATGCGCGATAGTCGAGAATATCTGTTGCGACGCGGATTCATTTCCGATGGCGAGTACTGCAATCTTCTGGCTGGGGCGCGGTTTGTCATCCACTCGGCAACGCACGACAACGGAAGTTATGTACCGATTGAGGCTGCAATGCATGGAGTTGGGACTGCATGTGCTGATTACCCTCCCATGCGGGAGATTGCAGAATCCATAGGCCTCACCTGCGAATGGTTCGACCCAAAGAGTGCGAAAGACATACACCGTGCCCTAATTGCCTCTTGGGCCAACCCCGCTGCAGATCAAGACCAACAAAACCGCCTGCTCGGTCTTTCGTTATCGGACATTTCTCAAGTTTGGTACTCGACCGTCCAACCTAGATTGGCCAGCCTTGTCTCGAAGAGATAACCACATTGGTGTTTTGTTGTACCTTCCGCCAACCCTTCGCGGAAGTGAAATTCAGGCCCAAGGGCTCGTTAGACATGCGCTCACCGTGACAGCCGCACTCAATGTGTTCCGTCCAGATTCTGTGACCATCCTTGTTCCGCGTTGGGCTCGCGACCAAGCGTGCGAGGCACTTTCGCGACTGTCCACTCCTTGCGATCTCCCAGTGAAGGTCACTAGCCCAAACTCCAAGTCACCAGCCGAACTCTTGACCAGGATCCTCGTGTGGTCCGCTGATCGAATCGCTAAGAAGCCTCGTACCTCAACTCGACGCCTACCTCGGTTCCGTTCGGTATTGAGCCGCCTAACAGCCGTAGCCCTTTCTAGTTGGATAGTTGCAGTTATTTCAGTAGGCACGTTCGCTGCCACCTTGACTGCGATTATCGGCTGCATCTGGTTTCTCTTCGATGCCCTTCAACAGTCCACAGACGGTGCTGCCCTTCGGACTTTCATGCTTACCGCAGTGATTGCCGTAGCGCTCGGTGCTGCCTGGTTGGGGACAATTTCAATGCGCTCCACAAAAGACGGTAACCGCAATTCGTATCTCAGTCGTGGATTGCGTATTGCAAGCCTCGGTATGCAAACAGCGCGGGCCAGTTTGGTGATGACTCTAGAGAAAGCCGATGTGGCTTTCTTTGTCCGAAAAGCTAATCGAATGGGCATAACCTGTTGGTGGATGCCCATTGGTATGTATTCAGGTTTGGCACACGTGAACGGGCGAAAGATCATCACTTTCGCGGACTTTTCCCCGAGGGAATTCCCGAGCATGATTCTCGACCAACCGGTCATGAGCAAACGCGGAGAAGAGATGGCCGTCGCGCTGGACTCCAGCGATGTGATCGTATGTCTCAGCGAACACGTCGCCACGCATCACTTACCGGCGCTACTCCCTTCACCTAAAGGAAGAGTCCTCGTCATACCGCCTGGGCCACCGAACCGGCGCGAAAAATCGGCCGAAAACCACTCGCACGGAATCGCGGTTCTCACTGAACGACTGAAAGAGGATTACCCGTCATCCAGAGCTACCATCGCCGACTGGTGGACCATGCCAACAATTGTGATTCCGACTCAAAACCGCCCGTACAAAAACCTCCACACCATCGTGCGCGCAGTCCGCATCCTCAATGTTGAACGTTTTCTAAGAGTGCGCGTGATCTTCACGTGCCACCCTGAGCAAATGAAGATGGGAGACTTTGTCGAAAACTTGGGATGCAACTCGTTTATCGAGTTCCTCCCCAACCTCGATGATGAGACCCTAGATCTCGTCATCGAGCATTCGTCGCTTGCCGTGTCCCCATCGTTGTTCGAAGGCAGCCTTCCCTACACGTTCTACGAGGCGGTGAGTCTTGGTACACCATGCTTGCTGGCAGACATTCCGGTGACCCGCGCGGCCACAAAGGGTCATGATGCGTTTCGTCAGCGATCTGTGTTTGACCCTCATCACCCGCAAAGTGTGGCAGATGCAATAGAAGGGTGCTTGGAGGATCTCGAGGGTCTCAAGATCCTCCAGTCGTTGTTTCTGGCTGACTACTACGACGAGCATTCTTGGCCTCGAACTGCCGAACGATATTGGCGCGCTTTTGACGAGACAGGTATGAGCGAGCAGCCAATCAAGAAGAAATTAGGCCGTGGCTAAAACTCAACCAACTACGACGACTGCCACGGCCTCCACTAGTCAGTTACGTGACTCAGGGGAGGATCTTCTCCAAGGTCTGGCCGACTGGCGTGTGTGGACATTTCTTAGTTGGCGAGATGTCGCCAACCGCTATCAGCGATCTTTTATTGGCCCGTTGTGGCTGACGATCACTACTGCGATCTTCCTGACGGCTATCGGCATCATCTACTCCCAGCTCTTCAATCAAGACGTGAGCACCTACCTGCCATATTTGGCGTCTGGCGTTATAGCTTGGCTTGCCTTTGCCGCTCTCCTAATGGAGATGTCTTCGGCCTACACGTCCAGTATCCATTTCGTACTTAACCTTCCTGGCCCTAAGTCTGTTTATCTTTTCCGAGTCCTGCTTCGCAACCTGATCGTGCTGGCTCACAATCTCCCGGTTTGGATAGCCGTGGCTCTCCTGTTCCACGTCCCATTGTCATGGGCTACATTTCTTGTCATTCCCGGTCTCGCCATCGCCTTCGGCGCTCTGTTCTTCATCGGCGCTGCCCTCTCCATCATCAGTGCCAAAGTTCGGGACACACCCGTCATATTGGCAGCCTTACTTCAAGTGCTGTTTTTTGTCACTCCCGTCATGTGGGGATCAGAACTCCTAAAAGACAACTCACGTTTCGTCTTAAAACTCAACCCGTTGGTGCCATTACTTGATTTGGTTCGTCAACCACTACTTGGTCAAGTTCCAGGGACCGAGAGCTACGTGGCAGCCGTACTCATTCTGGTTTTGAGTGCCCTTATTGGCGTCATCACTTTCGTTTTCTACCGTCGCCGCCTGGCATTCTGGCTCTAGGAGTAGAAATGACAAAGCTAGTTGCGACGAATCTCAGCCTCTCCTACGAGGTCCCAGGTAAGGGTCTTGGTGGAATGGTGATGGAACGGTTGCACTCACGTAGGGGAGCACACGCGCCAAGGCCGAAAACGATCATGGCCCTCAAGGATCTCAATCTCACCCTGCGCGATGGTGATCGTCTGGCGTTACTTGGACTCAATGGCGCAGGCAAGACCACCCTGCTAAAAGTCATGGCTGGCATCTACGAACCGACGAAGGGATCTCTCTCCGTTGACGGGAAAGTTGCGCCGCTCTTTGACGTCGGCCTAGGTATGGATGGAGATATGACGGGCCGCCAAAACCTCATCGCGCGAGGCC
>JBIIAA010000122.1:0-5116 GCA_044240165.1 Candidatus Nanopelagicales bacterium | reverse complement strand
TCGTCGAGGATGGCATCGCTGATCGCGTCAGCCATCTTGTCTGGATGACCTTCAGTGACGGACTCAGAAGTGAACAGTCGCTTGGACACTCGGCGTACTCCCCTACATTTCTCACAAAAATTGCTGACGGAACCCCCGTCAATGGCGAGTGCTTACTCTATCGGGTTATTAGGCGAAACCCGTGAAGCCACAAGGTCCCACAGCGCATCGGCTACCGAGGCCTTGGAACTGCGCTCAATCTGGACTTCTGAGCCATCGCTAGCCAAAATCGTCACGCTGTTTTGCGTTGATCCAAAGACGTCCTGCGAACCAACTTCATTGACCACTAGGAGGTCACAACCTTTGCGCGCGAGCTTGGCCTTGCCCAGTTCAAGAAGGTGATCGTGATGGTCCGCGGTTTCCGCCGCGAACCCAATAATCAGCGGAGTGGCCCCTGAACGCTCTTTAACCAGCGAGCTCAATACGTCAACTGTGGTGACGAGCTCGAAGGTAACCCGATCAGACGGCAGGGTTTCTTTCTTGATCTTCTTCGTGGCTTCAACATCTGGCTTGAAATCGGCGACGGCTGCAGCCATCACGACAACATCAGCATTTTGCTCCCGCATAGCGACGTGTAATTCATCGGCGGAACTAACCTTGACCACAGTTACCCCAGCTGGCGGCGCAATATGCATGTGAGCCGCAATGAGGGTCACATGCGCCCCGCGAGACACAGCGGTGCGCGCAAGTTCAACTCCTTGACGACCGCTACTTCGATTACCGATGTAACGCACTGGATCGAGCGCCTCTTGCGTGCCACCGGCGCTAATCACGATCTTCAGACCAGCAAGGTCATTAGTCGGTGCTCGCCGCAACACATCTTGAACAGCGTCGACAATTGCTGACGGATCAGGAAGTCGACCAGGCCCAGTGTCAGCGCCAGTGAGTCGGCCACTCGAGGGTTCCAACACGATAATTCCACGGGCACGAAGTTCGCTGACATTGCGCTGTGTTGCCGGATGCACCCACATTTCTGTGTGCATCGCTGGCGCCATCACTACTGGGCAGCGCGCGGTCAACAAAGTATTGGTGAGTAGATCATTAGCGATGCCATGCGTGGCTCGAGCCAACACATCTGCGGTCGCAGGCACGATCACTACAACGTCAGCATTTTGACCTAGGCGCACATGAGGAACGTGAGCGCTGTTGGTCCATACATCCGTGGCCACAGGATTACCTGATAGCGCAGCCCAGGTTGGTTCGCCGACGAACTTCAACGCAGCTTGGGTTGGCACAACCGTGACATCACACCCGGCTTCAGCAAGCCCTCGTAGCACTTCGACGGCCTTATATGCCGCAATCCCGCCGGCTACCCCCAGCACGACTCGAGGCCGGCCACCCAGATTGGGTGAACCGGCCTCGAATGAAATCGGGGTCAGACTTGCTCCTCGAGAGGCTCAGAGGTGAGCAGGCCTTCATCAATCTCACGCAATGCAATGGAGATCGACTTTTCTTGAAGATGAGTTTCCACGAGTGGACCGACGTACTCAAGCAGGCCTTCGCCAAGCTGGGAGTAGTACGCGTTGATCTGGCGTGCCCGCTTTGATGCGTAGCTCACAAGTGAGAACTTGGAGTCGGTTTTTTCGAGAAGTGAGTCAATTGAGGGGTAAACGATTCCCTCACCGCGGGGTGTTGTCATGCAAGAACCCTACCAAGGTTTGAGCAGCCTCTTGGACATCGGTATTGACGACGATGTCATCAAACTCGCCTTGAGCCGCGATTTCCACCCGAGCCGCCTCAAGTCGGCTCTCGACAGCCTGCTCAGATTCGGTGCCCCGACCCCTCAACCGAGTCTCCAGCACCTCCCAAGACGGTGGTGCCAAAAAGACTAATCTGGCCCCGCTATCGGCCTGGCGAACCTGCCGGGCCCCAAAAAGTTCGATCTCTAGGACGACTGGAATTCCTTGGTCTCGACGTTCTTGGACTGGTCCGCGCGGGGTGCCATACCGATTGCCGGCAAATTGCGCCCATTCCAGTAACTGCTCATCTGCGATGAGCTGATCAAATTTATCGGAACTCACAAAGAAGTAGTGCTCGCCATCAACTTCCCCAGGTCGAGGCAACCGGGTCGTTGCTGAAACGGAGAGCCACACTTCAGGAGCCTGCCGGAGGACTTCTTGCACCACGGTGCTCTTACCCACACCCGATGGCCCCGAAACAACAACGAGGGGTGCGTTCATCGGCTAATCGCCGTGACGAGTAGCGCGCGCTGGCGATCATTGAGTCCACCGATGCGCCGAGTAGCCGCAATACCAAGACTCTCCATTAGATCCTGCGCCCGGATAGGACCAACGCCCGGTAAGGACTCAAGAAACCAACGCACCCGAATATTTGCATAGGCACAATCTTGGTCGGGCCCACTGACAATGCTGATGGGATCTTGAACTCCGGTTTTCAAGCCAAGACGAAGATCTGCCCGAAAACGTCGTGACACCAATGCGGCTTCAAGTGCACTGGCGCGTTGCTCTGGCGTGCGAACTGGAGCTGCCACTTACGCCTCGAGTGACTGAGCTATGAGCCAGGCGGCAGCTGTCAGATCCGGCGCAGCAGTGATAGGTCGGCCAATCACCAACAGGTCTGCGCCTGCGGCAATCGCATCTTGAGGTGTTGCCACACGCTTTTGATCGTTCACTGCAGCACCTGCCGGGCGAACTCCTGGCGTAATCAAGGTGATGTTCGAAGGCACTGCCGCGCGAATCGCAGCAACTTCAAGCGGTGAACACACAATTGCTCGTGCGCCAGCTTCAACAGCAAGCTTGGCTAGCCGAACAGCAGCGTCCATTGTTGGGCCCACCATGCCAATGCTGGCAAGGGTTTCCTCATCGATCGAAGTCAAAATCGTCACTGCAGTGATGCGTGTGTCAGGCAAGGCGTTCGCTGCTGCTTCAATCATTGCCGCTCCACCACTTGCGTGCACGGTGAGAAAAGCCGGCTGAAGTTCCGCCACCGAAAGCGCGGCGCCCGCAACTGTTGCAGGAATATCGTGAAGTTTGAGATCAAGGAAAATTGCAATGTCAGCGAAGCCCACTTCTGATGCACCTTGACGTGCGGCTTGAACCGCTGCAGCGCCATCGCGGCAGTAGACCTCAAGGCCAACTTTCAAGGTGGAAACAACTGGGGACACGGCGCGCGCCCAAGCCCGCACAACACCAAGATCAGGTGCGTCGAGCGCTACAGCGATAGGGGCCTTGATCACTCTTGCTCCTCAGCGAGATCAGCAACATCTGGGCCGCGATGGGCGTAGCCAATGGCTTCACGTAACGAAGTGAAACCACGCAGCGCTAATGCAACCTCGAGTTCGTCCTGAACGCGCATTGGAGCTGAAGGATCATGGAACGTCACCGTGCCAACTGAAACAGCACTAGCACCAGCCAAAATGAATTGGAGTGCGTCTTCGCCGTTGCGGATTCCACCCATCCCCAAGATTGGGAGATCAGGCAGAGCCTGGTGAATTTGCCAGACACACCGCACTGCCATCGGACGAATAGCTGGCCCTGACAAGCCGCCAGTGATTCCAGCTAAGGCTGGACGCATTGTCTCTAGGTTGATGACCATGCCCAGAGTCGTATTAATGACAGCAACTGCATCTGCACCGGCTCGCTCCACAGATTGCGCGATGGTCACGATATTGGTGACGTCAGGTGACAACTTGGCAATGATCGGAACCTTGGTATCCGAGTTGCGTTTTACAGCTTGAATAACCTGCGCGGCTGAATTTGGATCGCAAGCAAATACTTGGCCACGATCTTCAACATTGGGGCAAGAGATATTTACTTCAATAGCACTAATGCCTTCAACGTTTCGAAGTTTCGCCGCTAACTTTCCGTATTCTTCAACGCTGCCACCAGCGATGGAAACCACTGTGCGAGCACCACGCTGGCGCAGCCAAGCCAAGTCGTGCTCAATGAATGAATCAATGCCTGGGCCTTGCAAGCCAATCGAGTTCAACATTCCGCTTGGCGTTTCGGCCATACGCGGAGTTGCTCGACCTGAACGAGCATTCATCATCACGCTTTTAGTGACAATTCCACCGATGTGGGTGATGTCAAAGAACTGATCCAGTTCTTTACCGGCAGCGGCGCAACCCGAAGCGGTAAATACTGGCATTGGGGTTTCAAAGCTTGCGATCGACGTCGACATATCAACAGCTGGAAGGTTTACAGCTGCGCCGACCGGACCGCTCGTAATCAAAGCGCGAGACATTAGTGACCTCCCGTTGGAGCGCCTAGCGTGTCGGCTGGCACTGTGCCAACTTCACTCCAGCGAACCCGGTCGCCTCGAAAGACTGGGCCTTCAACACATGAACGAATCATTCGAGTCACACCATCGTCACCAATGACCGGCAGCACACACGTCATACAGATTCCGATGCCACACGCCATCGACTCTTCAACTGAACACTGGGAATACACACCACGGGCTGCTGCAACGTTTGCGACAGCGGCCAACATTCCCATCGGCCCGCATGCGTAAATCACATCAGCCTTCGTTTTCGTGATGACGTCATCAAGCACGTCGGTTACACGCCCTTGCACTCCCATTGATCCGTCTTCCGTCGTCACGGTCAACGTCGATGCGGCTCGCTTAATCTCAAGCGTGCCGAAAAGTTTCTCTTCGGTGGCAGCCCCTGCAATCACATCAACGCGACAACCTCGTTCGCGAAGCTGGTCTGCCAACATAAACAAAGGAGCAGTTCCGTAACCACCGCCAACCAAAATGCAATTTGCTGGCTCTTTAGGCAGGGTGAATGGCTTACCTAGCGGACCAACAATGCTCAAGTTGTCATGCCTGCGACGATCCACCAGCCACTGCGTGCCCTTGCCATGTACGCCAACCACGATGTCAACCGAACCGCCATAAACACCGCGTGACTGCACCTGATAAATCGCGAAGGACCGGCGAAGTAGTAATCCGGACTCCTCGCCACCAATGCCGATGTTAAGAAAGTGGCCAGGCTTGGTGCGCTCGGCAAGACCGGGAGCAGTTAACGACAGCACCGTGTAGAGGCCAGCCCGACGAACATCGAGCACTTGACCTGTGAGTTGTAATGGGGCCACGGTTACGCGTCCTTGCCTGA
>JBIIAA010000121.1:0-5290 GCA_044240165.1 Candidatus Nanopelagicales bacterium | reverse complement strand
AATTAACTCATCTGCTGGTAAACACAACGCAATCACATCAACGGTCGACCAGGTTTCACGAACTTGATCATTAAGTCGTTCACCGAGCAAGGTGCGCGGGCGGTGCAACCCGGGCGTATCAACCAAAATAAGTTGCGCATCGGCAGTCGTAACGATGCCGCGAATGAGGCGGCGAGTGGTCTGTGGCCGCGAAGACATGATCGCGATTTTTTGCCCTACAAGGGCATTTGTCAGTGTCGACTTGCCAACATTGGGTCGCCCTACGATCGATACGAATCCACTGCGATGGGCCATTAGGAGACTCGACTTTCCCGCAAGGCGCCATCAAGTGCGCATAGCAATACCGGTACGCCACTGCCCCCAAGATCGGCTACACATGCCGTGTCTACATTCATCTCTCCAACTATCACTGCACACTCGATTCCTGTTGCTCCAGCCGCAACTGCTTGAGCCACAGCAAGTTCGAGCGCTGTGATGAGTAGATGAGGTTGGTTCACGGTTGCACCGGAATAGGTGCGTCCCATGTCATCACGGATTGCCGCACCTTCACTTGCACCAATGCGACCTCTAGCTCCGCGGGCTAACGTCACTAATTTGGCATCCTCGGCGGAGAGTTCGGTCATGTGACTTCACTTTCTATCTCGCTAGAGACAGGGTCAACACGCAGGGCATTGACTCGATTGCGTCGGCCTCCGGTGGATTCAGCGGTAAACACGAATCCATCCTCCGTGATTGATGCACCAGGGATTGGCACCCGACCAAGTCGCTTTGCCATGAGGCCAAGCATCGTGTCGATACCTTCTTCGTCTGCATCAATCTCTATCGACAACAACTCAGCTACGTCGTCAATATGCATGCGCGAACTGATTCGATAACTGCCGCCATCAAGTTCATTGACTTCAGGCATTTCCGTGTCGTACTCGTCAGCAATTTCACCGACGATTTCTTCGAGAATGTCTTCGATAGTGACCAGACCTGCCGTGCCGCCATACTCATCAACAACAATTGCAAGGTGCACTCTGGCCGATTGCATGTCTCTGAGCAACTCATCTACGGCTTTGCTGTCTGGCACAAAGAAAACGTCGCGCATCAGAGATTCAACTCGCTCTTCTTCTTCGGCCTCACGATGGTCAAAGCTACGGCGCACGAGATCCTTGAGGTAGATCACTCCAACGATGTCGTCCGAACTCTCTCCGATGACTGGAATGCGACTGAAGCCGGAACGAAGACCCAGGGACACTGCCTGACGAAGTGACTTATGGCGCTCAATGACCACCATTTCTGTGCGAGGCACCATCACTTCACGCGCGTGGGTATCACCAAGTTCAAAAACAGAATGAATCATTTGTCGTTCATCGTCTTCGATGAGGTCATCTGCCTCGGCTAGATCAACAAGCTCACGCAGTTCAGCCTGCGACGCAAACGGACCCTCGCGATAGCCCTTACCGGGAGTCAGAGCGTTGCCGAGCACGATAAGCAAGGAGGTAATCGGCCCCAGAAATGCAGCTAGACCACGAATGATCCCCGCGGACGACATGGCAATGCGATCAGCATGTTGACGTCCCAGCGTGCGGGGCGCAACGCCAAGTGCTACATAGGAAATTACGACCATGACTGCAACTGCAAGGAGCAATGCAGAACCAACAGTCCAATGATGTCCGAGGGCCAAAATGTCGACAATGACATAGCCAGCGATGACGGTTGCTGCCACCGTTGCCAAGGTGGACAAGAAAAGTAAAACGTTGATGTAGCGGGCGCGGTCTTCGAGTATTCGAAGTAACCGATCGGCAGACTTTTGCTTTTCTTTGCGAAGTTCCTCAATACGTGAACGCGAAACACGGCCTACTGCAGTTTCGGCGCTCACCAGCAGTCCAGCGAGAATCACAAGCACGATTGCTAAGGCAATAAGCCATGCGCTAGCCATGGGCACTCCCAGTAGTCGGGTTCAACAAGAGCCATCGCTCAAGCAGCACATCTTGCCTTGCAAACATTTCGTTGTACTCAGCTTCCGTTTGATGGTCATATCCGATTAAGTGCAGCATCCCGTGCACCAGCAAAAACTCAATCCGCTGAGCTAATTCCATGCCATGGCGAGGGGTATCTGACACCACGTACTCAGGGCAGATCACGATGTCACCGAGCATCCCGGGTTCTGGGTTATCTGATGGGCGCAACTCATCCATCGGAAATGACAAAATATCCGTTGCTCCGGTCTCTTCCATCCATTCCACATGCAGAGCTTCCATTTCCTCTGAACTAATGATCGTGATCGATAGTTCAACATCTGGATGCAACTGCAATGCGTCGAATAAAAAGACTGCTTCAGCAGTTAAACGTTCGAGGTCGACGGAGTAGTCCGTCTCGTTGTCACAAGTCAGATTCATGCTTGTCGATGTGTGTCGTAACGGTCATAGGCCTCAACAATACGGCCCACGAGTTTGTGTCGAACGACGTCACCGGCGCTCAACCGACAAAAGGCAACGTCTTCAACACCCTCAAGAATCTCACTCACGATGCGCAATCCACTTGTGACAGCCCCCGGGAGGTCAACTTGAGTGATGTCTCCAGTGACAACCATGGTCGAGCCAAAGCCCAGGCGAGTCAGGAACATCTTCATTTGTTCGGCCGACGTGTTCTGCGCTTCGTCAAGAATGATGAAGGCATCATTCAAGGTTCGCCCGCGCATATATGCCAAGGGTGCAACTTCAATCGTGCCTGTGGTGATCAAATGGGGGATGGATTCAGGATCGATCATGTCGTGAAGCGCGTCGTAGAGGGGTCGCAAGTAGGGATCAATTTTTTCCGACAAGGTTCCCGGCAAGAAACCAAGGTGTTCGCCGGCTTCAACTGCAGGACGGGTCAAGATGATGCGTGAAACCTTTTTTACCTGGAGTGCTTGCACGGCTTTCGCCATTGCGAGATAGGTCTTTCCTGTGCCTGCAGGTCCGATTCCAAACACAATCGTGTTGTTGTCGATGGCATCCACGTAGCGCTTTTGATTGAGAGTTTTCGCTCGAATTGTGCGTCCGCGATTACTCAAAATATTTTGGGTGAGCACTTCTGTTGGGCTTGAGCCGCTGCGGAGCAGAGAAATACTTCGCTCAACTGTTTCTGCCGTCAACACTTGGCCGGTGCGAAGCACCGAAAGCATTTCACCGATTAATGTCTCAGCGACGCCGACTTCAGTTGGTTCACCGGCCAACATGATTTCATTTCCGCGAACCAAGATGTCAACTGTTGGGAAAGCCTTCTCAATTTGACGAATGAAGGCGTCACTGGTGCCTAACAGCGCAACCATCGGCTGAGATGTCGGAACAGTAATTCGAGCTTCGGCACGCGGAACTGAAGCAGGAGTACTCATATGTTTACCCTGGTGGCCATGTGAAGTCCCTTCCGCCTAATACGTGACCATGCACATGAAAAACAGACTGACCAACGTCAGCTCCAGTATTGAACACAAGTCGGTATTGATCAACGAGGCCTTCACTCTTGGCTACGGCCGCCGCTGCATCGAGTAACTTCGACGTTAAGTGTGGTGCCTGTGCCGAGAGTTCGGCGATGTTCGCGTGGTGCTCAATTGGGATAACGAGAATGTGAACCGGGGCCTGCGGATTAACATCCCGAAAGGCCATCACGTCGTCATTGCGCAGCACAACATCAGCTGGGATCTCCCCCGCCACGATTCGGCAGAACAAGCAGTTACTCACGATACCTATCCTTCCATGTTTGGTGTGGTCGCATCTGCCCAACGCAGTCTGGTGCTCAAAACGCCTAGGCCGATGGCGCCTGCCAAGGAGGTGCGAAGAACCGACGAACCTAAGGTGGCGGTAACCGCACCTGCCGCCACGAATTCGGCGATCTCAGCCTCTGAGATGCCACCTTCCGGGCCAACAATGAGGCAGATTTCGCCAGCTTTAGGTAGCTCAGCGCTGGCAAGTGGACGCACCGCGTCTTCGTGCAAGATAAACGTCGCCTCAAAGTTCGGGATTCGGGAAACCAATTCCTTGGTGCTGAGCACCTCAGAGATTTCAGGTATCCAAGCTCTACGGGATTGCTTGGCTGCCGCTCGAGCCATATTCAGCCATTTGGTTCGTGACTTATCGGCTCGGTCGCTTTTCCACTGCACGATAGAACGCGAAGCTGACCACGGAATGATGTGATCGACCCCCACTTGGGTCATCAAATCGACAGCGAGTTCGCCATGCTCACCCTTCGCTAACGCCTGGACAATCGTGATCCTTGGATTGGGCTGAGCAATAGTTTCGATAGAAGTGACGACAACACCCACCTGATTGCCTGCCACTTGAGCATTGCCATACGCCCGATGACCTTTGCCGTCCGCCACTAATACTTGCTCACCCGTCTTCATGCGTAAAGCAGCTGCAGCATGGCGCGCTTCATCGGCCGGCAGTGTGACAACCATTCCGGCAACCACACCGGAAAGCTCGTCAACGAATAGCAGTGGAGGCGTCACTTTTGATTGAACGCATCCTTGAGCCTTGAGAACAATCCGCCACCGTTTTCATCTGACTCACCGCTCACGCGTACTGCGTCTTCAGAGCGCAATGCAGCCAGCTTCTTAAGCAATTCGGTTTGTTCAAGATCAAGATTAGTTGGCACTCGCACTTCGAGGTGCACATGTAAATCACCTCGCTGGCCACCGCGCAACCGTGCAGCTCCCTTGCCGCGAAGAATTAATTGCTCACCCGACTGAGTGCCTGGCTTTACATCTAAATCTTCTGGTCCATCGAGCGTCTCAAGGGTGACTGTGCTGCCTAGCGCAGCCGAAGTCATCGGCACCTCAACACTGCAATGCAATTCATCACCGTGGCGCTCAAAGACTGGGTGCGCTGCCTGCACGATTTCCACGTAAAGATCACCAGCAGAACCACCGTTCGGCCCGACTTCACCTTCGCCCGTCAACTGGATACGAGTGCCCGTGTCCACTCCAGCCGGAATCTGAATCGTCATTGTTCGGCGAGTGCGAACTCGTCCATCACCTGAGCATTCATGACATGGATGGGGAATGGTTGTGCCAAAACCTTGGCAGTTTGGGCAAGCGCGCGAGGTCATGATGTTGCCAAGGAAGGAACGCTGCACTTGCTGCATTTCACCGCGGCCCTTACACATTGCGCAGACCACTGGCTGGCTGTCGCCATCCATACCCGTGCCAGAACAAGCACCACAACCTGTTGCTGTGTCGACGGTGATATCTCGGGTTGCACCAAAAACGGCAGTGCGTAAATCAATTTGAATCCGAATCAATGCATCTTGACCCCGTCGTGCGCGT
>JBIIAA010000031.1:0-17157 GCA_044240165.1 Candidatus Nanopelagicales bacterium | reverse complement strand
CTCAGACTGGCCAGTATCGAGTCAGGGTGGAACACCACGGCCAGGCGGCATCAGAATCTGTGGTGACAATCGATGGTCAAAGTGCCTCGCAATTGATTACTATTAGTTAGACGATTCTCCTGCAACTGGGGTGTGCGTCTGGCACGATGAGTTCACTTGTCTAGAGAGGTAGGACGCATGTCCGTCATGTCTGAAGAACGCGAGGCACTCAAGAGTGCTGTCGCCGATTACCTGGATTCAACATTTCCCATCGACAAGGTGCATCGCATCGCAAACGGCAAAGAGAGTGTGCCGTCCGATGAATGGACCAAGGCCGCAGCAGGTCTAGGCCTTGCTGGGTTAGTGATTCCTGAAGAGTTCGGAGGTCAAGGTGCAAGCCTTGGTGAACTCGGCGCGGTATTGCAGGAGTTCGGTCGCACAATGGCGCCACTTCCGATGCTTTCAAGCGCTGCACTTGGCACTGTGCCATTTCTGGTGTCAACGGACAACGCCGCAAAAAAGCCCTTCCTTGAGGCCCTAGCTGCAGGCACTGCCACAGCAGCGCTTGCCTTGAGCGAAGGCGCAAACCAGTGGCCATCAGTTGCAAGTGGCACCAAGGCCACGAAATCTGGCGATAACTGGACAGTGTCAGGCACCAAAACCTTCGTGCTCGATAACGGAGGCGCAACCTTCTACGTGGTCACTGCCAGCACTCCTGAAGGTGTCGGCGTCTTCGTGGTGAATGCAAGTGACGTCACCCGCGAGGCCTTGAACACCTTGGATCTGACTCGTGAACAGGGTTCGATCACGATGAATAACGCGCCCGCAACTGCTCTTGCGATTAATGCCGCAGCACAGGTCAAGCAGATCGAAGACCTTGCAGCAACGCTGATTGCTAGCGAGCAAATCGGTGGAGCTGACGCCATCTTGAAGATGATGGTCGACTACGCAAAATTGCGCGTGCAGTTTGGCCGCATCATCGGTTCTTTCCAAGCCATCAAGCACATGTGCGCAAACACATTGGTTGAAGTTGAGCAGGCTCGAGGCGCAGCAGAAGATGCAGCAGATAAGGCAGCCGAGGGCGAAGACCTCACCTTGGCAGCAAGTCTTGCCAAGGTTGCTTGCTCGGAAGCTTTCAACGATGCAACTCTGACCAACATCCGCGTTCATGGTGGCATTGGCTACACCTGGGAGCATCCCGCTCATCTTTACTTCCGTCGCGCACGCAGTTCTGCAGCGTTGTTTGGCACGCCAGATCAGCATCGCGAAGCACTTCTCGTTGGCTTGGGTTACTAGGAGGAATGATCATGACTACAACAACTGAAACTCCAGCAGAACTCGAAGAGTTCCGCGTGCGCGCACGTGATTGGTTTGTAAATAATGCCAAGCGCGTCGACGCCGTTGGCGATGGTGGCGCAGAAGAGGGCGAGACCGAGGACTTCCTCGTTGTGGCTCGCAAATTCCAAAACAAGTTGTATGACGATGGACTGTCAGGCTTGTCGTGGCCAAAGGAATACGGCGGACAAAGCCTGACGATGAACCATCAGCGAGTCTTCAATGAAGAAGCCAGTGGATACGTCATTCCAAGCTCCCCATTTATGGTGACCCTTGGTATGTGCGCTCCCACTATTTTGGAATATGGAACCGAAGAGCAGCGCAAGCGCCACATCGGTCCGATGCTTCGTGGCGATGAAGTCTGGTGCCAGCTGTTCAGTGAGCCAGGTGCAGGTTCTGACGTTGCCGGGTTGTCCACTAAAGCTGTCCAAGATGGCGATGAGTGGGTAATCAACGGACAAAAAGTATGGACATCAGGTGCGCATTTCGCGAGTTATGGATTGATCGTGACCCGCACCAATCCTGACGTGCCAAAGCACAAGGGCATCACGATGTTCATCGTTGATATGAAGTCACCAGGTGTCACGGTGCGTCCTTTGCGTCAGATGAGTGGTGCAAGTGGCTTCAATGAAGTCTTCTTCGACAACGTTCGCGTTCCTGCAGCAAATCTCGTAGGTGAAGTCGAAAAAGGCTGGATGGCAGCCATCGGCACGTTGATGAACGAGCGAGTGTCTATCGGTGCAGGTGGCGGTGGCCTTGGTCGCGGTTCGGGCACACCACAGTTCGATCGGATCGTTGAGTTGGCAACGCACGTTGGCAAGATCAACGACTCAGCTACTCGTCAGGAACTTGCCACAATGTGGGCAAAAGAACGCACCCTTGCCATTCTTGGTGATCGTATGCGCGCCAGTTTGAAGTCAGGAGCAGCTCCCGGACCAGAAGGTTCGATTGCAAAGTTGGCTGGTTCAGAACTGAGCAAGCAGGTTGCCGATATGGCGATGTCATTGCTTGCTGAATCAGGCCAGGCGTGGACAAAGGATGATGAAGAATCAATGCGTTGGGCAACCAACGTGTTGGCATCTCCAGGTAGTGCGATTGCTGGTGGCACACCAGAAATCATGCGCAACATTCTTGGTGAGCGCTCCTTGGGCTTACCAAAGGAGCCACAGCTTGATCGTGATATGCCGTTTAAGGACATCAAAGCGAATTAATAATTTCGGGAGGTAACTCCCAAGGTTGAGGGCAAGTGGCGAAAGCTACTTGCCCTCAACTGTTTTCAAAACGGATGTACCAATTCAATAGTCAGGGAATGCGTAAAGCCTTGGCGGTGTGCGCGATAACTAACAGTGTCGCACAACTCGCCAAGGCCCTAGCGGAACTGATTCGGACCCTTCGGGGTTACGGATAACCCAGTCGGAGCGTCAGCAGAACCCATCTACTGGCGCTTCATCAATATAGCCCCATTGACAGAAAGATAGCAATAGTCGCAATATCGGCAGAGGTAAATACTGAAGCTATACCAAGGGTTATAGCTTGCGCAGCACCGTCACGACTTTGCCCATGATGGTTGCGTTGTCGCCAAGAATTGGTGCGTACGCGGGGTTGTGCGGCATCAGCCAGACGTGCCCATCGCGACGCTTAAGAGTTTTGACCGTTGCTTCGTTATCAATGAGTGCCGCGACAATCTCGCCATTTTCGGCGTCAGCCTGACTGCGCACAACAACCCAGTCACCGTCGCAAATTGCGGCGTCGATCATCGAGTCTCCGCTGACGCGAAGCATGAAGAGTTCACCGTCGCCAACAAGATCACGCGGAAGTGGGAAGACCGCTTCAACTTCTTGTTCGGCAAGGATTGGTCCACCTGCTGCGATGCGTCCAACCATCGGAACTAACGCGGCACCAGAGCGCACCATTTCGTCAGCAACCAGCGCAGGGTCTTCAGACACCACGCGTAGCCGCGGAGTTGAAGTGGCGCCATCGCCTAATGCTGCTGGCACTGGAGCAGTTGGATCGGCCACCACCATCGCGCGTGGCCGATTGGGATCGCGACGCAAGTAACCGAGCTTTTCAAGGCTTTTGAGTTGGTGGGCTACTGAAGACGATGAGGTCAGACCCACGGCTTCGCCGATCTCGCGCACGCTTGGGGGGTAGCCGCGATCTTCGACTGAGTCACGGATCATGTCCAGGATCTGGCGCTGACGGGTAGTGAGGCCATCGCCATCGGCTGGGCCGTCTGGCAATTCCACGAGCTGGCTCATCTGAGTCTCCAAACGCTTCGTACATGAGGGAAATCTGGGGCGAACGCCAGTGGGAGTCCAAATGTCAGACCCTGCCGGCAAGGTTCACGTTAACCGAGCGACACGCCAAAATCAAACACATGTTCGAATGTGCTGGACGTGTCGGCAGGGAATCTGATAGAAATCGCACATACGTTCGATCGAACAGGTGTTCGAGAGAGTTAAAGAAACACAGCAGCACAAGGCAAGGCACGACAACTTAATAACTTCTTCCCCGAGTGAAAGGCACGACCATGGCGATCGCACTCCCGTTAGCCCCCGCAAGCCGCCCAATGCCACGGGCGCTTCGTCTAGCCGGTCAATCCCACCGGCCGGTTGCAGTGAAAGCCGCAGCCACTTCGACGAAGCAGTCACTGCGCCTCACTAAGCGTGGTCGCCTGGTCGTGCTCGTGTTCGCCGTTGTCGCGCTGTTCGCAGCATTGATCATGTTTGGTTCGTTTGCCAACGCAACGGCAACGAATAGTGGTCCGGCTACAGCTATGGTTGTTGTGCAACAGGGGGAGTCGCTTTGGTCAATTGCCCAGAGCATTGCTCCTCATGCTGATCCGCGTGGCACGGTCAATGACATCAAAGATCTCAATGGATTGAACGACTCTGTTGTGTCTGCTGGACAATCGATTGTGGTTCCGGTTATTCGTTAAGACGCAAGGTTTTCCAGTTTGTTAATTAAAGAGTGAAAACCATTGCGGCGAGAAGGGTTTTCGCGATAATTAGGTGTTACTAATTCTCATTGATTCCCAAATACTTGCGCAAGGCCGCCCGCATGATTGCGCTGGTAGATGAGTGCTCAGCGCTCACTCGCTCGACTAGAAGCGTATGGAGTTCGGGCTCCATGCGCACTTGAACTACTCGAGCAGGAGCGCTTCCCATCGAGGGGCGGCCCCGCTTCACACCAAGTTGTTCGTCGCTATAGCCACGTTCAGCTTCCTTCACGAATTCGTCGATGTCATTTTCAGTCACCGGTACACCACCTGAATACCCAATAACTTTTGGTTTATTCATATTGACTCCAAAATAGCCGCTGGTATTGATTTGTCATTCGCATCGCGTGAATAACCAACACGTTGCCTCCTTGGAAGTGAATAGCGACCAGTTCAAGCACGTTGCCCGACCGATCGCTTCCCAGATAAAAGACACGCCGTGTTGAGCTGAACTCAAGCACTTTCTCAAATGCCGTGAACTCCATTGCGTGTCGAATGTCAGCATCCAAGATCCCGTGCTTACGGGCGCTTGGGCGGATGATCAGATCCACATGACTATTACTGTAGTACGAAAAGGTCGATCGATCAAGAGGAATGTGGTCGAAGTGCGGATCGAGGTAGGCATTCATTCAGCATGCGGATTCGCTGCCAGTTATGAAAGGACTGCCAAAGATATGTGGATGCGAACCAGAAAGGGAGTGGATGTGGATAGTGAACTCAACACCAGTTCAAGCATCGAACCTATTGTGCAAGTAATTGCGAGATTCGCTGCGCGGATAAGCCAATGAGCGTTCCACTGTCGCGAGTACTGAATCCCTGTTTGTGCAGAACTTTCACGGCGGCCTTGGTCTTCTTTGCGGCAGTGGTTTGAGCCTCTTGTGCAATGAGACTAGATAGACGGGCTTCTGTGATTAATTCCTGGAGGACATCATCAATAGTGAAGGAGACTTCAACGTCGAAGGAGTCCGCAGGGACCTCAAGTCCTAGCGCGATTGCGTCGCGAGCCATGGCTTCAATTCGATCGATACGGCGCGCCTGTGTGTTGATTGTGGAATTCAAGACGTCGTTCACCGTGATGGCCCACCAGCCGTTATAAGGGGTGGCGTGAGCTTTAAAGATTGGTCTCATTGAGGTAACTCCTTGAGGTAGGCAATGCATTTCTTTATCTCTGCTCGAGCCGTAAGTTCATTGATCTCTCGGTGGCGGGGAACCCAGACTGCTCGTTGATGGAGGTAGTAGAGGTCATGTTCACCTCCATGTCGAGCAAAGGAGAAGGTCACCCCGGCTTCGCGAGCAAGTCGGTCGAGTTGTCGGAGTAGATGCTGGCGCTTCACATCTGATGTCTAGTGTATTAGACAGAGGAATAGAAAGTACAGGGCGACGACCTGTGGATGCGAACCAGGAAGGGAGGGGACTGTGGAAATACCCGTGATATTTCAGCTTGGAGTGGTGGGAAATTCCCCTATAGGACCGAAGATCTGGCCTTGGCGGGAAAATGGTTCCGGCGTGTCGGTGCGTTCTTCTTGCAAAGTGGCCTAGGGCACAGTAATGTTTCAACCCCTAGATGTAGTAGTCACAACGAAGTGATTACTCCACAGGTAGTGGTTAGTTAGCCACAGGTTGTCCACAAGATTTCCCAAGGAAATCCCCAAGACGGCCGCAGAAGTGTTACAGATGTTACGAAAGTAAACGTAAGTAAACGAAAGTGAACGAAAGTGAAGGGGGGTAAGCCAAGTGCGGTGTCCATTCTGCAAAGAAGACGATTCACGCGTGGTTGATTCCCGTGCGGCAGATGAGGGCCTAGCCATTCGTCGACGTCGCGAGTGCGCCCAATGTGGTCGCCGTTTCACCACGGCAGAAACCTCAGTCCTCCTGATTGCTAAGCGATCTGGCGCTCTAGAAACCTTCAATCGTCAAAAGGTGGTCAACGGTGTGCGTAAAGCCTGCCAAGGCCGTCCGGTATCTGACGATGACCTCGCGCGTCTTGCTCAGCAAGTAGAAGACACGCTGCGCGCCGCTGGCGCATCAGAAGTGCCTACTCAAGAGGTTGGCCTAGCCATCCTGGGGCCGCTTCGTGAACTCGACGAAGTTGCCTACCTGCGTTTCGCGTCCGTCTACCGCTCCTTTGACACCCTAGAAGACTTCGAAGCCGAGATCGCCCTGCTGCGTGCAGAGGGCGAACCACTAGGCCAAGAGCCAAGCAGCACGACAAGCAGCACGACAACCAGCACGACAACTCAATAGCTCCGCACTAATCAGCAGCAAAGCACTACAGCAGTCCCAAAGAGGCTTCCCGGTCCTTTATCCGTAAATGAAAGAAAGGCACCACCCATGTCGGTCACCACAAGTACTCCGGCGAGTACCAAAGAGGGTTTCATCCACAACACCCTCAATAAGCCAGGCCTCGTTATCGATCGCCTTTATACCGAAGCTGGCAAGCATCCATATGACAACGTGACGTGGGAACGTCGCGACGTTGTTCAGACGAACTGGAAGACCGGCGAGATCGTCTTTGAGCAGCGCGGTGTTGAGTTCCCTGATTTTTGGAGCGTCAACGCTTCAACGATCGTCACGACCAAATACTTCCGCGGCGCTGTTGGCGCAGAAAACCGTGAGTGGAGCCTGAAGCAGCTCATCGACCGCGTGGTGTTGACCTACACCAAGGCTGGCCGCGAGCACGGATACTTCCGTACCGACGCTGACGCAGACGTCTTTGAGGTTGAACTCACCGACATGTTGATCAATCAGGTGTTCAGCTTCAACTCACCAGTGTGGTTCAACGTGGGTACTAATTCTCCACAGCAAGTCAGCGCCTGCTTCATCTTGAGCGTTGACGACACCATGGATTCGATCCTGAACTGGTACCGCGAAGAAGGCATGATCTTCAAGGGCGGATCAGGGGCAGGCTTGAACCTCTCGCGCATCCGTAGCGCCAAGGAACTCCTGAAGTCTTCAGGTGGCACCGCATCAGGCCCTGTCAGCTTCATGCGCGGCGCAGATGCATCCGCAGGAACCATTAAGTCAGGCGGCGCAACACGTCGCGCAGCCAAGATGGTTGTGCTCGATGTTGATCACCCAGACATTGAAGAATTCATCGAGACCAAGGTTCGTGAAGAAGACAAGATTCGCGTACTTCGCGACGCAGGCTATGACATGGATCTTGGCGGCAAAGACATTGTCAGCGTTCAGTACCAAAACGCTAACAACTCAGTGCGCGTCAGCGACCTGTTCATGCGCGCCGTTGAAAATGACGAGCCATTTGGTTTGACTGCTCGCACCAACGGTGAAGTTGTTGAAACTATTAACGCAAAGCAGCTCTTCCGCAAGATGAGCGAAGCAGCCTGGGCTTGCGCCGATCCTGGTATCCAGTACGACGACACCATCAATGATTGGCACACCAACCCAGAAACTGGCCGCATCAATGCGTCCAACCCATGTTCTGAATACATGAGCCTTGATAACTCATCTTGCAACCTTGCAAGCTTGAACTTGATGAAGTTCTTGAACGAAGACGGCTCATTTGATGCAGTTCGTTTCGCAAAGGCTGCTGAATTCATCATCACGGCAATGGATATCTCGATCTGTTTCGCAGATTTCCCAACCGAGCCAATTGCGGACACCACCCGTCGTTACCGTCAGCTCGGTATCGGCTACGCAAACCTCGGCGCATTGCTGATGGCAACTGGCCTGCCTTATGACTCTGAAGGTGGCCGCGCATTCGCAGCCGCAATCACGAGCCTGATGACAGGTTCTGCCTACAAGCGCAGCGCTGAACTTGCCGGCATCGTTGGTGCCTACGACGGTTACGCACGTAACGAAGATGGTCACAAGCGAGTAATGCGCAAGCATGCAGCAGCCAACGACAACGTGCGCACGATGACTGCACTTGATTCAGATGTGCAAAAGGTTGCTAACAAGGTCTGGGAAGAAGCACTCAAGACTGGCGAGAAGAACGGCTGGCGTAACGCGCAGGCATCTGTTCTTGCACCAACTGGCACCATCGGATTCATGATGGATTGCGACACCACCGGCATTGAGCCTGACTTCTCATTGGTCAAGTTCAAGAAGCTTGTTGGCGGCGGTTCGATGCAGATCGTTAACCAGACCATTCCGTTGGCTCTTCGCCGCTTGAACTACACCGAAGAAACCATTGAAGCGATCATCGAATACATCGGTGTACACGGTCACGTCATTGATGCTCCTGGTCTGAAGTTGGATCACTACGCAATCTTTGACACCGCTATGGGTGCTCGTTCAATCACACCAATGGGTCACGTTCGCATGATGGCCGCAGTTCAGCCATTCATCTCGGGTGCAATCTCCAAGACCGTGAACATGCCAACTGATGCAACCATCGATGAAGTTGAAGAGATCTACTACGAAGCCTGGAAGATGGGTGTCAAGGCGCTTGCCATCTACCGTGACAACTGCAAGGTCGGTCAGCCACTGAGCGATGCCAAGGCCAAGAAGGTCGACGAAATTGTCGAAATGACTGCCGAAGCAATTGCTGCTCTCACCAACCAGCCAACACGCAAGCGTCTACCTAAGTCACGTCCGTCGCGCACCACGAGCTTCAGCGTTGCTGGCGCCGAGGGCTACATGACGGCGGGCAGTTACGAAGACGGCCAGCTTGGTGAAGTCTTCTTGAAGCTCGGCAAGCAGGGTTCAACCCTTGCCGGTGTGATGGATGCGTTCTCGATCGCGATCAGCATTGCCATTCAGTACGGCGTGCCGCTAGAAGCCTTCGTGAGCAAGTTCGTGAACATGCGCTTTGAGCCTGCAGGTATGACTGATGATCCAGATATCCGGATCAGCCAGTCGATCATGGACTACATCTTCCGTCGCTTGGCTTTGGATTACTTGCCATACGAGCAGCGCGAGGCACTCAGCATCTTTACCGCTGATGAGCGCACTGCAACGGTGAACAGCAACTACGGAACTCCAGCACCAGCAGCTGATTTTGACAACGAGATTGACGATGTTGTTGCAGCTGAAGTGCAAGAAGTTGTTGCCAAGGTTGAAGCACCAGCAGCAAAGGTCGACATCAAGTTGGCTCACTCCAGCGCTGAACTGATGGAGCAGATCACTGGCACAGCAAGTGATGCACCGTTGTGCATGACCTGCGGTATCAAGATGCGCCCAGCAGGTAGCTGCTACGTATGTGAAGGTTGCGGCAGCACGAGCGGTTGCAGCTAAAACTGAACATTAATCAAAGTCGGGTGCAGGACTTCGCTGAAGTCACCTGACCACAAGCAACGCAAGGTATGTGGGCGGTCCCGATTTTCGGACCGCCCACTTTCTTTGTGCAGCAACAACGAGCAAACCATGCGCAAAACTGCGATGAAGGCGAACTACGCGGTGGTGATGGTGGGGTTCATCGTGTTGACGCTCGCGACTTCTCATTTCAGTTTCTTGCACCGCTCCTGAACTCAAGGCAGCAGAGCAAGGATCCGCGGCTGAGGTCAAGCCACTTGATAGGCAAAGTCAATAAGGGAATCAATTTCTTTGGCAGGGACGGCTTTGGAGTAGAGCAATCCTTGGGCTCGCTGGCATCCCGCTTCGCGTAGGAGCCTGGCCTGAGCAAGACTCTCTACACCTTCGGCAGTCACCGTCATACCCAGAACACTCCCAAGGTTGATGATTGAGGAGATGATTGCGTGATCTTCCTTGTCGATTTCGATGTCTTTGACGAAACTACGATCAATTTTGATCACGCTCATTGGATACAAGCGCAGGTAGGTTAGCGAAGCAAATCCGGTACCAAAGTCGTCAATTGCTAATGAGATTCCACGGCTATGGATACCCGCAATGTTCTTGGCTGCAATTGATGACTCGCGAATCATGGAGCTTTCGGTGAGTTCGATACACAAACGGGCTGGGTCAAGGCCGCTGGTGCTCAGTGCATCATCCAAGGTGTGCAGGAATTGGGGATCGGATATCTCATATGCGGACTTATTGACCCGGACAATAATCGGGTGATCGGGGCGGATGTGCGACCAAGTTGCAGCCTGAATGCAGGCTTGACGCAGAGCCCAGTCGCCAATTGTTTTAATTAAGCCGGTGTTTTCGGCAATGTCGATGAACTCGCTGGCGTTCCACAAGCTGCCATCAGGATGTTGCCATCGCAGTAACGCCTCGACAGCCGTTAATGAACCGGTAGTGAGGTCGATTTCGGGTTGGTAAAAGACTAAAAGTTGGTCCTGCTCGAGGGCGCGTCGCAGTTGGATCTCAGTTGCGAATCTGGTTTCGGCCAGCGATTGCAACTCTACGTCGTAGACTGACACCCGGTCTCGGCCCGCTGCTTTGGCTGCATACATCGCCGCATCTGCGTCGTGTAGTAGTTCGCGAATATCACTGTCATCGCCGCCGGGAATGGTCGGCATCAGGTTGCTTGCGATTGCAATGCCGATCGTTGCAGTGGTAAAGACTTCACCCGCGGAGAGGGGAAATGCCTGCCTGAATTGCTGAACAAGGCGCCAAGCAGATCGGATGGCGTCCTCTGGTTCATTGAGGTCGCGCATCACGATGACGAACTCGTCCCCTCCAGGGCGAGCCACCAAGTCACCACCACGCGTAGCGGTCTTGATGCGTTCGGCAGCCTCGATTAAAAGCTCGTCACCAGCGGCATGACCAAGGGAATCATTAACATTCTTAAAGTGATCCAGATCCATGGACAACACCGCCGTCAACCTTCCAGAACGGCGCTGGCTGAGCAAGGCTCGGCCGAGGTCGTCCGTCAGTGCTGCCCGGTTTGCAAGGCCAGTTAATGAGTCGTGGGTTGCCATTAAGGCGAGCGATGACTCAAGGTTTACGCGCTCGGTTATGTCGACGATATGAACAATATTGAACTCCATGGCGCCGTCGATATTGTGTGAGGCGGCTATGGAAAAGTCGCCCCAGATCACCTTGCTGTCGGGCGTGAGAAACCGCATCGATATACGGGCGCTCTCTCGCTCGCCTGAATTGAGGTCACTCAACAGTTCGAGCAGGACGTGTCTGTCATTGGGATGCGCTAGGTCCGTCAGATTAAGGCTGAGAAGGTCTTGCTCATCACGTTCCGCCATTTCACAAAGCGCATTGTTCACCCGAAGCAGTTGACCGTTCGCCGACGCCGTGCATGAAGCTATTCCAGCTACATCCATCACGCGTCTCAACTGCCGCTCGGCAATGCCCAGCTGTTGTCTTGATGCATCTTGCATATCAATGAAGTGCTGAGCGACATTTTTAGCTGCTCCGATGAGTTCCTCGGCTGCAGCAGTTTGTATGGCTGCAAGTTCGAAAGAGGATGACTCTTGCAGACTCAAAAGTTCCTCGGCTGCAGCAGTTTGCGCGGCGCTAATTTCAGAAGCCTCGCGAACTCGACCCACCGCCTCTGCATGTATGAGTCGACCGGCAGCCAGCCGGGCTGCGGCGGCAAGTCGATCTTCTGCAATTTTTTGCGCATCGACCAGTGCTTGTCCGGCGACCAGACGTGCGCTGGCGAGTTCTCGCGATGCCATTTTTCGCAAGATAGCGAGATCTGTGACACTGGCTATTTGCAGTTCGAAGTTGTCGGCGGCGGACAATGCGGAAGCTTGCGAAAGCTCAAGCATTTTGGAAGCTTCTGCTCGTGCGGCGATAAGTTCATCTTGGTCCGCCAACTCTTGCTCAGCGACTTTTTGACGTGCCAATTGAGCGGAAGTCTCAGCCATCCGCTGTGAATCCTCGGCAATTTTTGCGAAGCGGCTCTTTAATTGTTGAGCAGTGTTTAGTTGCCTGGTCACCAGTTGACTAGAAGTGAATAGTTCAGCTGCCTTCCTAGCTGACGCGACAAGCGCCTCGTTTGCAACCGCTTCTTCCGCCGACTTAAGGCTGAATTGTAAATGTGAGCTGACACTGCCATCGGGAAGCCGATCTTGCGCCCACTCTGGTCCGACTTCTACCACTGATCCTCCCCAACCGATTTCCAATAATCTCTTGAGAAAAATCTAATCCACTGGCGAACTGTGCCAGCATTAAGTGCCACAAATGACTGGGCAGAATGAGGACTATGACCGCGAGCGCGTCCGTTCCAAACCGTTCCAAGCCGTTGCGCTTACCTGGCGACGACACCGATGAAGGAGTGGGAGTCAATGTTGTTGCCTTTGTGACAATCCAAGGCCCAATCTTGATGGCCGAAACGCTTACCGTGATTGAGTGCGCAGTCGGACGGTCGCTCTGCCACCGTTATTCGGCAGGCCAGATGCGGTGGAAGTACTCGCGATCATGCTCAACATCGGCATGCATGTTTCCTGGATACGTCGTTTTTGACTCCGCGTGAAAGCACCCGATTCCCTCAACGATACAAAGGCGAGCACCGCGGGCTTGGGCGCGACGACTGATGTCATCGTCGCCCCACCAAATTCGTAAACCTGGATCGATTGCGTATGGTTCGCCGGCCCAGAAGGCGCTACGCAGCATGAATGCATGTCCGGTTATTTGCCCCCAATGGGCTGACACAGTGCGCACGTCGCCCGTGCCAGTGTCATCAAGTTGACGGTCAACAAAACCCAGATCATGGCCTTGCATTCCAAAACTCATGCGGCGAAGTGCGCGGGGGGCAAGTCGAATGTCATTATTCAGAATTGCAAGCATGGAGTTCTCGACGCTAGTAGCGCGCGACACCATTTCGTTCCACATTCCATACAAGCGAGCCTTAGGTCGCTGACTCACCGTAAAACGCGCTTCAGTTGAAGCCAGATGAGCGGCCCATTCAAACGTGCCATCGGAGGATCCGTTATCAAAGAGCCAGACTTGGTCGGCGTCGTTGGTTGCGAGTAAGGACTCAACAAGGGGCTGAGTCCACTCAAGTTCATTACGTACCGGTATCGCAGCGATGACGACAGGATCACCAGAGTTGGAAATACGAGCAGTAGAAGTCATCGTGATATTTCAGGAGGGAAGAAGGAGATTGGCTTTGATGATCTCGCGCGCAGAGTCAGTGAGGTCATTGCGTGCAAGCAGTGTTGTCCACATTGCGTTAGCGAATGTGCGTTGACCATTCCACCACGCACAGACGGCAAGCTCTAGGTCAAAGCCCCAGTCATACACCCATCGTTCAACAAACAAACGATCATCTTGCGGATAGGTGAGGCTTTTACCTTGTTCGGCCCATATAAATGCAGTGCTGAAGGCCCCAGACTCGCGATAGCCCCGCGCTAAATGCAAGATGGGTTCAAGTCGAGTCGGTCGAAATTCCCACGCAGTAATAAACATTTGTGCAGCAGAAGGCCAATCGCCACTTGATTCAAGAATGCATGCGCTTTTATACATTGACCAGAAGATTTCTTCATCCCAGCCGCCCAGTTCCATGCGGCGTCGATAGGCCGCAATAGCGCCAGGACCATCACCTAAGTTCTCGCGAGTTTGCGCGAGATAAAACATCGTGCGCGCATTATTGGGATCGCTACGAGCATCGTCTTCAAGAAGAGCAAGGTCGCGTTGGAATTTATCGGATCGACTGCCGCCATCGCCAAGATGTGTCAACACGATGTCATCGAGGGCAACAGGGGTAACGGGGGAGGCTTCCGAACTGGCAAACGAGAGATATTCGTGAGTGCGTCCGACATAAACACAATCGGCAGCTGAAGAAATTAAATACGGCATGCGATAGCGAATACCAGATTCAACCAAAATGTCATAGGCATGAGCGGTCAGTTCACTGAGTGGATCAGTTGAGCAAATGCGCACGGTCATGTCGGCATCAAGAAGAAGTAAGTAATCAGCAGTTGGGCGAGCAAGTTCGAGTAATTCATTGCGGTTACTTGAAAAATCCCGCCATGGCTTAGACACCACTTGGCCGGGAATGCCATCGAGCGCAGAAGTGATCGCAGCGATGGTGTTGTCCGTTGATCCGGTATCGATGATCGTCCAGGTATCAATAAGTTGGCGCACACTGCCAAGGCATCGTTCGATGATCGCTGCTTCGTTGCGCACGATCATTGCCAGACCAATAGTTGGCCGAGGTGACTGCTTACTCATGTATTAGCCGGTGGCGTCGGTGTAACCCGTGTAGCCGGCTGGTCCAACAGGTCCGGTAGGGCCGGTAGGGCCTTGAGCACCCGTTGATCCGTCCGTACCGGCGTAGCCAGTCGCCCCGGTGTATCCGGTGTAGCCATAAGGCCCGGTTAGCCCAGTCGGCCCGGTGAGCCCAGTCGGCCCGGTGAGCCCTTGGGATCCAGTGACACCTTGTTCTCCCGTTACACCTCGTGCTCCGGTGTAACCCGTAGGTCCCATTGCCCCAGTCGTTCCGTCGCTACCTGCGGCTCCTTGAGGCCCGGTGAAGCCAGAGTTGCTACCGGTTGGTCCAGTGGTTCCCGAGCTGCCGGCCTGGCCTTGAGCGCCCTGTGATCCGTTTTGGCCGTTGGTCCCATTGGATCCGTTAGTGCCGGTTGAACCGTTCGTGCCTTGAGTACCGTTTTGGCCGGCAGGACCGCTGCTGCCATTGGCGCCGTTGTTGCCATCAATACCGTTAGCGCCGTCTTGGCCTGAGGTTCCGTTATTTCCATTTTGGCCAGCCGTGCCAGAAGCTCCCGTTGGGCCCATGGGACCGGCAGTGCCATTACCTGATGCTGCGCCGGCACTACCTGGTTCAGCAAGTTTTGCGACAACTCCGCCACCGACTACGCCGCCAAGAAGGGCAAGGCATGAATTGATGAGCAGGCTTCGTCGTTTGATGAACCAATTGCCAGCCCCAGAGGGATCTATGTAGCTCACTTAGCACCAATTCGGCTCGATGTCCCAGGAAACATGTACGGACAATAGCCCGACCACGGTGACAAAGATAGTTAACACGGACAAACGGCTCAGCAAGCTCTCGGAACAAGTTCGCTGACATCGCTCCATGAGCACACAGCGACCTTGGCTAGCCGATCATCCCTGCCATATGAGAGGTAAAGGGTGTCATTCAAGAAGGCAGCTCCGGCCACATATTCCAGGGCTAATCCTTCAATACTCCAAGGCTGGCCTACGTGCACATGATCCCCGCAATATGAGACAAAACGGTGCAGGTAGGTGCGATGTGGGCGATCGCCTTCATAGATAGCTGGCCCAACTTCGTGCACCACATAGACCGGACCGTTGGGAGTCACAAAGACCGGAGTACTGCCGCGTAGGTCGTGCTTGGCCAGTGCAGTTGCCCGCCCAGTAACAGGAACAACCTGGCGGGTGAGTGCATCAAGGCGAAGTTGGACGAATGGATCCGTTGACCACACCACGTCAAGAGTTGAAGGCGACAGGGCAATAGGCACCCAGTTCTTCTCATAGACGCTCGCGCTGTCATCACTAGAAAGAGGTGAGGGCAGACGCCACGGTTGACCCAGAGTGGGGGAGAGCTCGTCGCGAACTTCGGCGAGCACTTGGCGAATGGAGCCAGAGACAGCAAAGTCTCGGATAGCCCCAAGAATCCACCACTTATCTTGATGCCAAAACAGACGAGCGTCCTCAACGCCTTCAACAGGAAATAGTGGGTGAGGGGAGAGCGCAGCGCTGTCATCCACCCATTGCCACCGTGAAGCAACACCCAGGGCGTCAACATCAACGATCCCAATGCGCGTGCGGATCACTTTGTCGTCGTCAGCCATTAAATATTGGCTGCCAGCGAGTTGGTAATTCACCGCGCGAACGGTCATGCGCAGTGCTGTTCCATCTGAGGCGATGCTCGGATTCATCAGCACCCAACCAGGTGGGGCATCCAAAGGGGGAGCAACAGTCACAATCGATTGAGTAGGCAAAGTTCGCCAAGTAGGAACGCCATCGACCTCAATCAGCGCCGGTGCCCAAGATTCAAAAGAGCTGCGCATGTGCGCAAGGTTGCCTTGCAATCGAGTATTGGTGGGTTCAAGTGTCACAGCCCGCTGTGCGTGTTCTATAGCTACGGCAAAGCGCTGAAGGTGGAAGGCTGCATTTGCTGCCATGTCGTTGAGCCGGGAACCCCAAGCCTGATCCTGTGCGAGATATTCCAGAATCTTGCGGTCAAGCACGAGTGCTGACTCACAGGTGGCAAGGCAATCTTCCCAACGCTTTTCTTCCATATATAAAAAAGCCAAATCAACCCAAGGCTCACGGCGATCGGGTGTGCTCTGGATCGCAAGTTTGAGCCAATGCTCAGCATTGTCTGGTTCACACTTAGCCAGAAAGCGCATCGACTCGGAGCGTTCGGCCTCCCAACGAGCAGTCGGCATCGCAAGGTGACGCTTGAACTCAGCAGCAGCTTCGGCAAAGCGTTCGTGATACATGTATTCGCGAGCAAGGTAATGCGCATTACGGTCGTCTTCAAGATTCTCGGCAACAGCAAGTTCAAGCAAGGGTAAGTACTGATCGCGCGACTTATCGTGATCGCGGTGATGATGGATCTCAACCTCAGTCCATCCTTGAGTCTCTTCACCAAGAGGAATAAGCACTTCATGTACCGGATAGCGCCACGTGTGAGTGTGACGGGCATGAATCTTGTCGCCCCCATATTGCAGGCCAGGTTGTCCGTCTTCTTTCCACGACCACGTATAGAGGTAGCGATAGCGAGTAACCGATGGAGTAAATGATGCTTCAAGGGCAGCTCGCCAGCCGGGCACCATGACTTCGTCTAGATCAAGGGAAATACACAGATCAACATCTTCAGGAATTAACGACAAAGCATGGTTGCGTGCAACGTCAAAGCGCCAAGGATCAAAGACTTGAGTAACGACGCTGACCCCGGCAGCAGTAGCTAGGGCAGCAGTGTCATCAGTGGAGCCAGTATCAACAAGGATGCGGTAGTCAGCTTCAGCGCAGGAATCGGCCCAAGCCTGCACGAAGGCAGACTCGTTCTTTGAGATTCCATAGACCGCGAT
>JBIIAA010000030.1:0-17383 GCA_044240165.1 Candidatus Nanopelagicales bacterium | reverse complement strand
TAAATCCGGACAACGCTTGCACCCTACGTATTACCGCGGCTGCTGGCACGTAGTTAGCCGGTGCTTCTTCTGCAGGTACCGTCACTTTCGCTTCTTCCCTGCTGAAAGAGGTTTACAACCCGAAGGCATTCATCCCTCACGCGGCGTTGCTGCGTCAGGCTTTCGCCCATTGCGCAATATTCCCCACTGCTGCCTCCCGTAGGAGTCTGGACCGTGTCTCAGTTCCAGTGTGGCCGGTCGCCCTCTCAGGCCGGCTACCCGTCGTCGCCTTGGTGAGCCATTACCTCACCAACTAGCTGATAGGCCGCGGGCTCATCCCAGACCGAAAAACTTTCTAACCTCGATGATGCCATCAAGGTTAAATATTCGGTATTAGCTACTCTTTCGAGTAGTTATCCCAAAGTCTGGGGCAGATTGCCCACGTGTTACTCACCCGTTCGCCACTGATCAGGAGAGCAAGCTCTCCGTCACCGTTCGACTTGCATGTGTTAAGCACGCCGCCAGCGTTCGTCCTGAGCCAGGATCAAACTCTCCATAAATGAATTGTTGTGAAACTGGCAGACAGAGCTGACTTGCTCTAATTAGTTCTGTACTACCAAAGGAATCCGTCTGGTTTTGATCATTGCTGATCAACCCCAGTACGGGGTATTGGCATTGACATGTAACACGCTGTTGAGTTCTCAAGGTACGGACGCGCACCAGTCACTTAGCTCTCGCCGAGATTTTGGGGCAACATTCCTAACTTACTGTGTTTATTTTACCGAGTCAAATCGCTGATTCCAGCAACTTTTCCTTGTAAAACAACTGCTTCACGAAAAACCGGCCTAGCTTGGCGCAAACAGTGCAAGAAGCACTCTGCGGCTTGGTGTCCGTTTCTCCCTCGCGGGCATGCCGAACACTATGCCATGACTACAGCAGGGTCAAATCGGGGTCCCGATTCGGGATAAATCATCCCGAAACAACCTCAATGCCACCGACGTTCTTTTTGCCTCGTCTCAGCACCAACCACTTGCTATGCAACAGGTTTTCACCCGTTGGTCGCCAAGATTCGTCTGTTATACGCTCATTGTTCACATAAGCGCCACCCTCGTCGATCGTTCTACGGGCGGCGGACTTACTTGTCACCAAACCGCAGCGAACGAGCAACTCTGAGATGCCTGGGAGTTCACCGTCAACGATTTCGCTGCTTAAAACCTGCCCATATGAGGCCTGTCGTAGTGAGGCAGACAACACTGACTCTGAGAGAACTCCTAGGTCGCCTTGCCCAAAGAGGGCCTTGCCGGCCGCCTCAGCACCCTCTCGCTCGTCTAGACCGTGTACGAGTTCAGTGAGTTCAATAGCTAAGGCCCGTTGCGCTGCACGCTCGTGGGGGCGTTCTAGCGTCACTTCCAAGAGCGCAGTGATCTCTTCTTTACTCTTGAAACTGAAGGTATGTAGCAACTTCGGGATGTCACGATCGTCGGCATTGAGCCAGAATTGGAAGAATTCATAAGGGCTCGTGAGCGCCGGATCAAGCCAGATGGTGCCTGACTCAGTCTTACCGAACTTGGTTCCGTCGGCTTTAGTAATGAGCGGTGTCGTCAAGGCATATACCGAAGCCTGTTCTGTGCGACGGATCAGATCCACGCCCGCGGTGATGTTGCCCCATTGGTCAGAACCACCCGTTTGCAGCACACATCCATAGCGCCGGAAGAGCTCTAGGTAGTCATATGACTGCAGCAATTGGTAGCTGAACTCTGTGTAGGAAATGCCATCTTTGGCTAATCGAGCCGCCACTGCCTCACGATCGAGCATGCGATTCACACTGAAGTGCTTGCCGATATCGCGCAGGAACTCAAGGACCGAAATATCCTTGATCCAGTCGTAGTTATTGACCACGATGGCGGCATTTGGCCCGTCAAAATCATAGAAGCGCTCAAGTTGAGCTCGGATCCGACCAACCCACTCCTGCACAACGTCCTCGGAATTAAGGTTTCGCTCCCCTGCCATCTTGGGATCACCGATCAAACCCGTGGCCCCACCTACCAAGGCCAACGGCCGGTGACCAGCCTGCTGAAAGCGGCGAACGGTCAAAATTTGTGCCAAGTTTCCTAGGTGCAGGCTTGGAGCAGTGGGATCAAAGCCGCAATACAGGGTCATCGACCCAGCCGAAAGTGCCTCGTGCAACGCACCTATGTCGGTGCTTTGTGCAATCTGTTCCCGCCACAGCAATTCTTCGATGATGTCCACAGGAGCATCTTTACGCACCGACATCAACTTTGCGCACGAGGCTCAACTTTGCCCTCGAACTCGAGGATGGTGCCGAACCAGTCGGCTGCTACTTCCTTTGCACGCAGTCCAAGGAGCAGCCCTATGCGATCACCCAGCGTTTGCGTTCTTGCGCAATCATCGAATCAAGGGCGCTGAGTTGCTCTGTGACACGAGCAGGCGCTGTGCCACCAAAAGCGTTTCTTGAATTTAATGAGCCGTCAACTGAAAGCACCGAGCGCACTGATGGGTTCAAATACGGGCTGATCTCACCAAGGTCTGCATCCGATAAATCCCACAACTCAATTCCTTGAGATTCCGCGCGCTGCACGCACGCGCCAGCGACTTCATGCGCAATTCGAAAAGCCACACCTTCGCGAACTAACCATTCCGCGATATCTGTTGCAAGCGCGAAACCTTCAGGTGCGCTCTTCGCCATGAGTTCAGTGTTGAATTTCAATGTTGCAATCATGCCCGTCATCGCGGGAAGCACTAGGAGTAATTGTTCAACAGTGTCAAAGACTGGTTCTTTGTCTTCTTGTAAATCACGGTTGTACGCAAACGGTAAACCCTTCAGTGTTGCTAATAAACCTGTCAGATTTCCAATCAGCCGACCTGACTTTCCACGTGCAAGCTCGGCGACATCCGGATTCTTTTTTTGCGGCATGATCGAAGATCCTGTTGACCAAGCATCGTCTAACTGCGCCCACTGAAATTCGCGTGAAGTCATCAAAATAACTTCTTCACCAATGCGTGAAAGATGCACACCAATCATTGCGGCAACGAAGAGAAATTCCGCCACCCAGTCGCGATCGCTGACTGCATCAATCGAGTTCGCTAACGCCTCATCAAACCCTAAATCCTTCGCGACACTTTGCGGATTCAAACCAAGTGAAGATCCCGCCAATGCGCCTGCTCCAAGTGGCGAGCGAGCACTGCGCTTATCCCAGTCGGCTAACCGCTCAAGATCGCGCCCGAGTGCATGAACATGCTTCGCTAGTTCATGCCCAAAAGAGACAGGCTGAGCATGCTGCAAATGTGTGAAGCCAGGCGACGTAGTGTGAACATGTGCTTTGGCTTGCACTAAAAAGGCTTGCTGCAGATCAATAACATCATTGGCGATGTACTTAACTTGGTCGCGCAAATACAAACGAAAATCGGTGGAGACCTGATCATTGCGACTACGGCCTGCGCGTAATTTTCCGCCCAACTCACCAAGCTTGAGCATTAAGTTGCGTTCAATAGCTGTGTGTACATCTTCGTCCTGCGCATCTGGAACTACCGCGCCAGAACGAACTTCCAGATCAAGTTCAGTCAGCGCCGCTGTCACTTGCTTTAGCTCTTCAGCCGTCAACAAATTCGCGGCGTGCAAAACCTTGGCGTGTGCCTGAGTTTGCGCGATGTCATAGGGAGCCAACCGCCAATCAAAATGAACTGACCGACTAAGTGCTGCCATCGCATCTGAGGGACCATCGGCAAAGCGTCCGCCCCAGAGCCGGGTTGGTTGTGCTTCGGTCACGACGTTCTCCTTTGATTTGTATGCATATCAACACTTTCAGATCGTCTATCCGCAAGTTGAAGCAGATTGTCGCAGAATTCTTGGGCTGCCACATTAGTGCGCAACACGACCATGATCGTGTCGTCTCCTGCCACCGTGCCCACGATTTGATCGAAATGCGCCCGATCCAAATAGCCAGCCAAGTAGTGCGCTGCACCTGGCGGGGTGTGTAGTACTGCGATGTTTTGTGCAGGCTCCGCACCGACTAAAACTTCCGTCACTACTCGACTAATACTTGTGGGTACAGATAGATGTGTCACTACGGGGCTGCGCGAGATGACATAACGAGATCCCGTCGAAGCATCGTGTTGCTTAACCGCGCCTAGTGCTTCAAGATCTCGACTTAAGGTTGCCTGAGTGACGTCCATACCTTCGGCAGCAAGGACCGATCGCAATTGTTCCTGCGATTGGATCGATCCTTCTTCGATAAGGGATTCAATGCGAGAGCGTCTTGCAGCCATCGTGCGGGGTGCGGCCATGACCTAGTTACCTACATCTTGAAAGGCACGACCCCAACGCTGGATCACTTCGTCCACATCCGTGTTCGAAATGTTCAGTGGTGGTGCCAGCCTGATGGCATCTGGCGCTACCGCATTCGCGAGCAGCCCATGAGCGCGTAGCTTGGGTTCGATATCACTGCTTGCCACTCCATTAAGCACCGCCGCAAGGAGTAAACCCTCACCGCGCACCGAACTAACTAAACCGCTGGATGCGGCCGGCAGTTCAATAGAGAGTCGCTTGCTCACTTGCCCCACATGGTCGAGCAGACCCTCACTCTGAATAACCTCAAGAACAGTGAGAGCTGCGCGAGCGGAAATTGGGTTGCCACCGAAGGTAGATCCGTGTGAGCCAGGGGTGAACAGGTCTGCAGCCTTGCCAAATGCAATCAGCGCGCCTATGGGCAAGCCACCGCCCAAGCCCTTAGCGAGGGTCACAACATCGGGCATAACGTTGTGACTTTGATAAGCAAACCATTGACCTGTGCGACCAATACCTGTTTGCACCTCATCAAGAATCAACATGGCGCCATGCTCATCGCAATTGGCTCTAGCCGAAGCCAGATAACCAGCAGGAGCAACGATGACACCCCCTTCACCTTGAATTGGCTCGAGGAACACAGCGGCGGTTTCATGAGTAATAGCAGCCGCAAGCGCTTGGCTATCGCCGTACGGCACCACAGTGACGTCGCCAGGTAATGGACGAAAGGGATCCTGCTTGGCTGGCTGGGCAGTGAGCGCCAACGAGCCCATCGTTCGGCCATGGAAACCGCCTGCTGCAACGACAACACGGGTGCGCCCGGTTAGACGGCTAAGTTTGAATGCCGCTTCATTAGCCTCTGCTCCGGAATTACAAAAGAAAACCCGTGACCCATCAGGGGCCTTCGATAATTGCAGCAGTTGTTCAGCTAATTGCAGCCCAGGCTCGGTCGCATACAGATTACTTGTGTGACCAATCGTGTTGAGTTGATCAGTAATAGCCTGCACAAAAGTTGGATGCGCATGACCAAGAGCATTGACAGCAATACCCGCAATGAGGTCGATATATTCCTTGCCCGAGTCATCCCACACTCGAGAGCCACTACCCCGCACCAGCATTAAAGGCGGTCGACCGTAGTTCTTCATCATGCTGGTGTCCCAGCGTTCGCTCCAGTTCATGACTTCCTCGGGTACACCATCGTGCCAATACCGTCATTGGTAAAAACCTCGAGCAAAACTGAATGAGCTACGCGACCATCGATCACGTGAGCTTGAGGAACTCCACCATCAATTGCCCGCACGCATGCTTCCATCTTTGGAACCATCCCTAATTCCAGCGAAGGCAGCAGTGCGCGCAACTCTTCAACATCGATTTGCCGAATAATCGATTCTTTATCTGGCCAATTAGCGTACAGACCTTCGACATCCGTGAGCACCACAAACTTGGCCGCACCTAAAGCCTGGGCTAGCGCGGCAGCTGCCGTGTCGGCATTGACGTTATAGACCATCCCATCAACATCTCGAGCCACAGTGGAGACCACAGGAATGAATCCGTCATCAAGGAGTTTGGTAACAAAATCTGGACGCACCTCAACTACATCGCCAACCTGCCCGATGTTTACCGCGACGCCATCAACCGTTGCGTCTTTGCGTTCGGCAATGAATGTATGTGCATCTTCCCCAGACATCCCGACAGCAAATGGGCCGTGGTCATTGATTAATCCAACAAGTTCACGCTGCACTTGGCCCACCAACACCATTGCAACGACGTCCATAACTTCTGGAGTGGTCACCCGAAGGCCACCTTTGAATTCAGATTCAACACCTAACTTCGCGAGCATCGAATTGATCTGCGGACCGCCGCCATGGACGACGACCGGGCGTAGACCTGCCAACCTCATGAAAACAATGTCTTCAGCAAAACTGGCTTTGAGAGCATCGTCAGTCATCGCATTGCCGCCGTATTTCACTACGACAGTTGCACCATGAAAGCGTTCAAGCCACGGTAAAGCTTCAGCGAGAACTGCAGCCTTTGATGAGGCCTGGTGTACGTCAGTCATTGTTGCCTCTCAAGTGGAATATGCGGAATTTTCGTGGACGTAATCGGCAGTGAGATCATTAGTCCAAACAGTGGCTTCTGCGTCACCTGCCCGCAGTAATACTTTGATCTCTACTTCGCGATTGCTAAGGCTCACGAGCGACCGGTCATCGCCCAACCCGCCATTGCGACAGACCCAGACACCATTCATTGCAACGTCGACCTGGTCTGGCTCAAAGACTGCCTGCGTTGTGCCGGCCGCAGAAAGAACCCGTCCCCAGTTGGGGTCTTCTCCGTGGATGGCACATTTCAATAAGTTACTTCGAGCGATCGCACGAGCGACAAGCAGTGCATCTTGTGTGGACGAGGCTTGCTCGATGACAATTTTGATGTCTTTGGATGCACCCTCGGCATCATGAATCAATTGCTGAGCTAGATCACCGCATACTTGAGTAAGCACCTCTGTGAAAGCCTGAGCATCAGGTTGCACACCACTTGCACCACTGGCCATCAACAGCACGGTGTCATTGGTTGACATGCATCCATCTGAGTCAATCCGATCAAAACTTACAGCTGTGGCAGCCCTGAGAGCCGCTTCGGCGACCTCTGCATCGACGACAGCGTCAGTCGTGATGACCACAAGCATGGTTGCCAATGCAGGCGCCAACATGCCGGCTCCCTTTGCCATGCCACCCACGGTGAAGCCTGCCTGCGAGACCACACACTTCTTTGGCACTGTGTCAGTGGTCATGATCGCAAGTGCTGCATCATCGCCCCCACTTTCTGACAGCGTTCGCGTCGCTTCATCAATGCCCGCCAAAAGTTTTTCCATTGGTAGGCGCTCACCAATGAGACCCGTCGAGCACACAGCGATCTCGCCTGCACCCACGTCGGTTCCAAATTCAGTCAGTTTCTGAGCAACGTATTCAGCAGTTTGGTGGGTATCGGCAAACCCATCAGGCCCAGTGCATGCGTTAGCTCCACCTGCATTGAGCACTACCGAGCGAATGTTTTGATCAAGGAGAACCTGTTGCGACCAAAGCACTGGAGCTGCCTTAAACCTGTTGCTCGTGAAGACGCCAGCAGCAGTGAACATCGGGCCTTGGTTAACGACAAGTGCCACATCATGATTTCCTGACTTTTTTAGCCCGGCCTTCACCCCTGCCGCCATAAAACCCTGCGCTGCAGTAACACTCACGGCGCTACTCCGTTCACTGTAAGTCCGAGATTTTCGGAGAAGCCAAGCATGAGGTTCGCGTTTTGCAGAGCTTGCCCAGCGGCTCCTTTGCCAAGATTGTCGATTGCACTCATCACGACAACCCTGCCAACATGTTCATCAAAACTCAGCTGCAGATGTGCACTATTTGAGCCGAACACTGAAGAAGTCTGCGGCTGCACACCTTCGGGTAGTAACGTCACAAACGGTTCATGAGCGTATGCATCTGCTAGGACGGCGCGAAGTTGTTCATAGGAAACTCCCTGCTTTACCCGCGCGCTACAGGTAGCCAAGATTCCGCGCGTCATCGGAGCCAAAAGGGGCGTGAATGAAAGTGAAACTTCGCTCCCTGCAGCCCGCGACAAAGATTGCTCCATCTCTGGAGTGTGCTGATGCAATCCCCCGACCTTGTAGGCATTCATCGATCCCATGACCTGCGTTGCAAGAAGTGAATCCGTGGGTTTACGACCAGCGCCAGAGGTGCCTGACGCTGCCACGACACTGACATCTGATGTTTCAATGAGTTTCGCACTAAATAATGGAGCCAACGCAAGTGCTACCGATGTGGGATAACAACCCGGGTTTGCCACGTGGCGTGATTCTTTAACTTTCTCCCGGTTACCGTCTAACTCTGGCAATCCATAAACCCACGTGCCTGCATGCGACAGTTTGTAGAACTTTTCCCAGGCAGTGGCACTGGCCAGCCTGAAGTCAGCACCAAGATCAACGACAGCCACAGATGCTGGCAACTGCAATGCCAAGGAGGCGCTCTCACCATGCGGCAGCGCCAAGAACGTTAGATCTGCATCCGCAAGGGCCGCCACCGTCGTGGAGTCAAAACTTCGATCGACTAACTGCACCAAATTCGGATGAACATCGATGATTCGATCCCCTGCTTTACCCCCAGCCGCGATGCAACCGAGCTCAACTTCAGGGTGATTCAACAACAAACGTAGGAGTTCTCCGCCGGCATAGCCCGAAGCACCGGCAACGCTAATCTTGACCATGCGAGAAGTATACGCATACATGCATATTTATGCATCAAGGGGGCTTAAGCGCCGCGGAGTGTCGCCTGATGACGGGTTATGGCCATCTGGATGGCTGCTTCGCGAGCAACAGCGATCTCGCTGGCATCCAAGGTGCGGTCCTTGGCCCTAAAGCGCAGAGCGAATGCCAGCGAACGCGATCCAGCGGGAACTTGTTGACCTCGGTAGACATCAAAGAGCCGCGCCGACTCCAGCAACTCCCCTGCCCCATCGACAATTGCCTGCTGTATGTCTGACGTGGTCACTGCATCGCGAACAATCAAAGCAATGTCTTCTTTGGCAACGGGCTGAGCTGACACTGCGGGTGCTTTGCGAGCTTGAGGGCTGGCCTGCACTAAAACATCAAAATCCAACTCGAGCGCGCATGCGCGAATTGGAAGCCCCAGCGTCTCAATGACACGGGGATGAAGTTCGCCCGCAATTCCTACCTGTTGATCTCCGACGCGCAGTTGCGCGCAGCGACCAGGGTGAAAGGAGGAGTCGCTGCCGGCCGCGATGGTGAGCTCGACGCCCATCACATCAGCAACGACGCGAGCAATTTCTACGGCATCAGACCACTGGTATGAACGCGCTGGGCCTGACCAGGACTGCTGTTCTTGGTTGCCAGCGAGCACGACTGCCAAGGAAGAAGCCTGCTTGGGAAGCATGGCGTTCAGCGCATTCCATTCCGTTTCGCTTGGTCGTTGGTTGACACTAGGGCGAGGAACGAGTTCTCCCAAGCCGCTTCGCACAACCGAGCCCAGTTCAAAAATAAAGAAATCATCATTGCCACGGCTTAAGTTGCGTCGCGCAGCAGCGATTAAGCCCGGCAACAATGAAGCACGGACAAAGGGTTGCTCTTCATTGAGAGGATTCGCCAAACGCACCTTTGAGCGGCGTTCATCATCAGCGTCGAGTCGTAGTGCATCAAACTCAACATCGCCAACAAATGGGTAATTCAAAACTTCGATACCGCCGCGTGCCGCGAGAGTAATACCGACTCTGCGCCGAAGCCGCTGACCCACACTCAGCCCGTGACCAACTGCAGATGTCGGAAGAGTTGACGGCACTTCGTCATAACCAACAAGGCGGATAACTTCTTCAACCAAGTTCACGACGTCCGTAATATCTGAACGCCAACTAGGAACCTGAACCTTAAGCAAGTCTGATGAAGCATCGACTTCACAGCCAATTGCCTCTAAGAAACCTATTACTGTTGATTTTTCAATCAACATGCCAGCAATGGCACCGGGTTCATCTACGTTCATCTCGATCACTGTTGGTTCATACGGCGCTTCAACAGCAGTCATACCGACGTAGTCACCTCCGCCAAACTCAAGCAGCAACGCAGTTGCCCGAGCAGACGCATACGGCGCAAGAACTCGATCTACACCTCGTTCAAAGCGGCGAGATGCTTCAGAGGAAAGCTTGTGGCGTCTAGCCATTCTGGCGATCGCTCCATCATCGAAGTGCGCTGCTTCCAAAGCGATCGACGTGGTGTCATCATCAATTTCAGTTGCAAATCCGCCCATGGTGCCCGCCAGGCCAATCGGACCGCGATCATCAAGAATGACAAGATCGTCAGCATTGAGATTGCGTACGACATGATCCAAGGTTTCCAACTTTGTGCCATCAACAACATGGCCGGCACGGATCGTTCCCTGCAACTTGTCGATATCAAACGCATGAAGAGGCTGACCAAGTTCCAACATCACATAGTTCGTGACATCAACAGCCAAGGAAACTGGCCGCATGCCACTTGCTACGAGGCGTTTAGTCATCCAACTCGGCGACTGCGCCTTTGGATTGAATCCACGAATCGTTCGTAGTGTGAACAATGCGCATCCGGTTTCGTCATCAGATCCGCACTGAACTGGCTTGCTTGTGGCCACTGGCGCAGGCAGATCTGCAAGTGCAAGTCCCGGATCAGTGAACGCCACTTCGTAGGCAATAGAAAGTTCGCGCGCAATTCCACGAATTGAAAGCGCGTATCCACGATCGGGTGTTACTGCGATGTCAAGAATCTCTTCACCAACACCAACAATCGGCTTGGCGTCGATTCCGACTTCCAAACCAGCAGCCAAAATTATGATGCCGTCATGGTCGTCGCCGAGACCCAACTCGCTCGCTGAACAAATCATGCCGTCAGAAACTTTTCCGTACGTTTCGCGCTGAGCAATCTTGAAACCACCCGGCAACTCAGTGCCAGGCAGGGCCACAACTACTTTGTCACCCTGCATGAAGTTGCGAGCACCACAGATGACGCCGCGAATGCCACCATTGGCCGAGCCCACATCAACCTGACACCAACGGATGGGCTTCTTGAACTCAGTCAACTCTTCAATGCTGGTTACCTGCCCAACAACAAGCGGTCCAACAACTCCAGCCCCCAAGCTCTCAACTGTCTCAACTTCGAGTCCAGCATCAATGAGCTTCTCGGCAATAGCCCGACCATCTTGATTCGCCGGAATCTCCACGAATTCACGTAACCACGACACTGGCGCGCGCATCAGGACTCCAAGCCAAAGGCTCGTGTAAAACGAATGTCGCCCTCAACCATGTCACGCATGTCGGTAACTCCATTACGGAACATCAGCGTTCGCTCAATTCCCATACCAAAGGCGAAGCCTCGATAACGATCTGAATCGATGCCTACGGCTCTTAGGACTCGTGGATTAACCATGCCGCAACCGCCCCATTCGATCCAACCTTCACTGCCGCAGGTTCGGCATGGCTTCTGGGGATCATTAATGGATTCGCCTCGGCAAACGAAGCACTGCAAGTCAATCTCAGCGCTTGGCTCAGTGAAAGGAAAATATGAGGGACGCAGCCGAGTACGAATACCCTCGCCAAACATCGATTGTGCGAAGTGATCCAGAGTGCCTTTGAGATCAGCCATGGTCAGACCAACATCTACTGCCAGACCTTCAACCTGATGAAACACAGGTGTGTGGGTCGCATCAAGTTCATCAGTGCGAAACACTCGCCCGGGAGCAACCACATAAATAGGCACTTCACGATCAAGCATGGCGCGAATTTGGATCGGGGAAGTCTGCGTTCGAAGCACTACCCCACTTTCTGGTGACTCGACGTAGAACGTGTCTTGCATCGTTCGAGCCGGGTGATCAGGTGGCACATTGAGCGCATCGAAGTTCACCCAATCGGCCTCGACCTCAGGGCCTTCGGCAACGTCGTAGCCCATTGCAATGAAGACGTCGCAAATTCGCTCCATCAACGTGGTGAGCGGATGACGGCCACCAAGCGAAACGCGATCTACCGGAAGCGTCACATCGACGGTTTCCTCGGTGAGAACAGCGCTATCACGTGCTGCTTGTAATTCACTTTCTCGCAGATCGAGTGCTTCTTTTATCTGACCTCGAGCAATGCCCATGCGCTTGCCAGCCTCAGCTTTGGCAGCTGGGGGAAGAGCACCGATTTCTCTGTTTGCAAGCGCCAGAGGTGATCGGTCGCCAGCGTGAGCGAGCCGGGCCTCTTTGAGCGCGACGAGGTCACCGGCTGTGCTGATAACTAGGAGCGCTGCTGACACCACGGCATCAACAGACTCCGCGCTCAGCGCAGAGACCTGCTTAGGATCAAATGAAGTATTCGGACCAGACATCAGGCGCCGAGTATGTCACGTTATGGCCCAAGCTGGCTGAAGCCATCCAGAACCAATTACTCGCCGAGGATTTCTCGCACCAAAAGCGAGGCCGCCGCGTCGAGGTCGCCGACACCATGAAGCACCGCATCGGGGTGCTCAGGAGCTTCATAATCCTGGCCAGCACCAGTCATGTTTGGCAGGTTTCCTGCGGCCGCCTTGGCATAAAGACCCTTTGGGTCCCGCTCCGCACAGACTTCAACTGGCGTGTCGATATAGACCTCGAGAAAATCGCCAGCATCGAATAGTTCTTTCGCGGCTCGACGATCTGAACGAAATGGCGAAACAAGTGCCACGAAGACGACGATGCCTGCATCCATCATCAATTTGGCTACCTCTGCGACGCGACGCACATTCTCTGCGCGATCCTCAGGGGTGAATCCCAAATCCTTATTGAGTCCCATCCGCACGTTATCGCCGTCGAGTACGTACGTGTGTATGCCAAGAGCGTGCAACTTACGGACAGCCGCGTCAGAGATTGTCGATTTTCCGGAGCCTGGAAGGCCAGTGAGCCACAAGACCTTGCCCCGATGACCCTTCAGCACTTCGCGCGCCTCGCGGTTCACGTCATAGTTATGTGCAACGACATTGAATGCTCGACGCATCGCATGTCGAGTTAGACCTGCGGCAACAGTGTCCGCAGTTACGCGATCTACTAGCAAGAAACCACCAGTGTCCCGCGAAATGGAATAGGGATCCATCGGAAGCGGACGGTCGGTGGCAATCTCAACCCGGCCAATCTCGTTCATTTCTAATACTCGGGCCGCGTGCTCTTGGCCGGTTACAACATCGAGTCGATTGCGCACATTCGTGACAGTTGCTGGGACTGATCTTGAGCCTGACACCAGGAGGTAGGAGCGACCGTGAGCCAATGGCTCTTCGCTTAACCACACCATGTCTACGGAGAATCGATCTGCCGGTTGTAATTGATCATCACCGGAAAGTATGTCGCCGCGAGTGACATCTACTTCATGGTCAAGGGTGAGGGTGACTGCTTGCCCAGCTACGGCTTTCTCAAGATCTCCGCCATAGGTGACGATGCGATCAACGATTGCTGGACGCCCTGAATCTGAAACGATTATGGAATCGCCTGGCTTAACAGATCCAGACACGACCGTTCCTGCATAACCGCGAAAGTTTCCTTCTGCCCGAACGACATATTGCACGGGGAACCGAAAAGGTCCATCTTCTGGATCGGCACCAGGCTGCCACTGCGCTAAAGCTTCAAGCAGTGTTGGACCGTGATACCACTTCATGGATTCACTTGTCTTAGTTACGTTATCTCCAGTGAAAGCGCTCATTGGGATCGCAATGACTTCTTCAACATCAAGACGCGCAGCAGAAGTGCGAACAGTGCCAACAATCTCTTCGAAGGTCGCGTGATCGAAATTAACTAAATCCATTTTGTTCACTGCGATGATCACTGTCTTAACACCCATGAGCGCACAGACTGTGAGATGTCGATGAGTTTGAGGACGAACACCTCGTGCTGCATCAACAAGAAGCACTGCAACATCGCCATTGGATGCTGCCACTGCCATATTGCGCGTGTATTGCTCATGTCCGGGCGCATCAGCGATAAGGACACGGCGACCATTTGGCAAGTTCATGTGACGGTAAGCCACATCAATCGTGATGCCCTGCTCGCGTTCTGCTTCGAGCCCATCAGTCAAGAGCGAGTAGTCGACTTCCCCAACCGGGATAGTCGAGCCACCTCGACGTGTGCGTTTCGCATACTCGAGTTGATCACTAGGAACGCTTTCAGTCTCGACAAGCAAGCGACCAATGAGCGTCGACTTGCCGTCGTCTACTGAGCCACAAGTGACTAGGTGAAGTACCGGTGTGATGGTGGACATTTAGAAGTAACCCTCCGCCTTCTTGGCTTCCATCGAACCGCCACCTTCACCATCGATGAGTCGACCGGCGCGTTCTGAAATTTTTGATGTTTCCATTTCGGTAATGAGATCGTCGATGTTGTCTGCCTCGGACTCGACAGCGCCAGTCAGTGGATAGCAACCTAACGTGCGAAAACGCACTGAACGCATCTCAACTACTTCACCATCACGCAATGGAAAGCGCTCATCGTCAACCATGATAAATGCGCCATCACGCTCTACTACCGGACGGACCTTTGAGTAATAAAGGCTAGGAATGGGAATGTTTTCACGGCGGATATAACGCCACACGTCAAGTTCAGTCCAGTTTGAAAGTGGGAACACCCGCATCGACTGACCTTCAGCCAGCGAAGTGTTAGCGGTTCGCCAAAACTCAGGCCGCTGTTTGCGTGGTTCCCAGCGATGCCCAGGCTCACGTAAGGAAAATACGCGTTCCTTAGCTCTACTGCGCTCTTCGTCGCGACGGGCTCCACCAATGGCAGCATCAAAGCCGTATCTGTCGATGCCCTCGCGTAGCGCAACAGTTTTCATCAAGCGGGTGTACTCATGCGTGCCGTGGGTGAACGGATTAACGTTTTCCGCTTTCGCCTGCTCATTGGTTGAGATTTTGAGATCGAGACCAAGCTCCGCCATTCGCTGATCGCGAAAAGCAATCATTTCCTTGAACTTCCACGTGGTATCCACGTGCATCAGAGGAAAGGGAATCGACGCAGGGGCAAAGGCCTTCAGCGCTAGGTGGAGCAGAACTGACGAATCCTTGCCGATGCTGTAGAGCAAGACTGGATTTCGAAAGGCAGCAGCTGTCTCACGATAAATGTGGATAGCTTCTGCTTCAAGGGCATCGAGCACTGCTTCATAGGGAACGTTGGTCATGCTTCAGACATCACTTCCTGGCCGTATTCATCATCATCTGCCAACGCCATTGTGCCGTCGCCAAATCTTGGGTCTTTGCCTTGCTCTGCTAAAGCCGCTGCGCGTGCGGCGCGCTTAGCTTCTGCCTGTGCTTGTGCCTGAGCGATAAATGCTGGCTCCAAGACTGGCGCATTGCTGTTGACCTGCGGATTGCGCGAAGCAATCCACTCATCAAGTTGTGGTCCTGACTCCAGTGAAGTAATTAGGCAGTACCGAGGCTTCTCACCTGTGTGCCACACGGAGTGGTACAGACGTTGCGTGTCGATGACAACTTGCGCGCCTGCCGGCAACGGGACCCGCGTTTCAGTTGCAGGATCATCTTTATCTTCACGCAGCACCATCACAGAGTCTTCATCATCTGTGAGATTAAAGAACGCCCGCACAATCCAGCCGGTACCTTCAGGATTCAGACGATTGTTATCGTCTCGATGCAGGTTGTAAATCGCATCGGCGTAGGTGTTTGGTTGCAGTTCAATAACCCGGCAACGCCCAATATTTGAAGCAAAGTCTTTGGCTCGTTGGGTCAAAATCGGAGCAATCTCAACATTTTCGTCGACCCACACGCCATCTTTATCTGTCTTTGGAGGGGTGTGATTCCAGAAACCGTCACATTCCATATCGCCATATGCGCTGGCTAGCGGAGCGAATCGGGTATCCCCTGATGATTTCCAGTCGACGTAGACCAGATTGTCCCACTCACGAGGATCCAAAGCCTGATCGTATGAATCAACAATGACGAAGCCGGTTTCACTGAGAATAGGAAGCTTTAGGTACGACATGGCACACCCTTTCGCATCGAGTTATCTCAGTTTCCCATGCAACCGCGCTGCATCGGCGTACAGACATACTGCCGCTGCCGCAGCCACGTTGAGAGATTCCGCACGCCCATAGAGCGGAATCCGTACCTGAACATCGGCCATCGCCCGGGCTTCTTGGCTCACACCTGGTGCTTCAGCCCCAAAGATCCAGCAAATTGACTGTGTCTTCGGTACTGAACTTAACCAGTCGAAGACATCCAGTGCACCATCACCAGTTGCAACTGCAAACACCATGCGAGAAGGGTCAGCGCTGGCACGCACCTGAGCAAACTCGACGTCAGTGACGATGGGCAGATGGAAGATCGATCCGGCGCTTGCCCTCACACATTTTCCATTAGTGGGATCCACCGAACCCGCAGTGAATGCGATGCCCGCAGCGCCTGCGGCATCGGCTGTCCGAATAATCGTTCCGGCATTGCCTGGGTCACTAACACCATCGAGGAGCACCGAAGGCGCTCCGCCACCTGGGAAGACCGCATCAAGTTCCGCTGGCTCCCAGCGACAAACCGCGACGACCCCTTGAGGCGTGTCAGTTTCGGCAAGGGCCCGCATGACTTGCTCGCTCACGTAGGTGATCGGCGCACTTGTCGCTACGTCCATGAATTCAAGGGAGAGTCCTTCAGTGACAAAGACTTCCTGGAGGAGCGGAGTTCGTGCCGCCTCTCGAACTGCTTGTGGCCCCTCAACAAGGAAAAGGCCGGCATCACGCCGGCCTTTCCTTGAATGCAGGTGTCGAACGGCGACGACTCGGTCCGAACTCCGAGAAGTCAGCGTCGCACGATTGCTGAACAACGTTACGCAGAAACAGGGATGTTGGCCTTTGCGATGCCCACCAGGGTTGCAAAGGTTGCTGGGTCATTCACTGCTAGCTCTGCGAGCATACGGCGATCAACCTGAATGTTGGCTTCTTTTAGTCCCTGGATGAAGCGGTTGTACGTCATGCCATTAGCGCGTGATGCGGCGTTGATGCGCTGAATCCATAGACGACGGAAATCTCCCTTACGCGTGCGGCGATCCGCATACGCGTAAACCATGGAGTGTGTGACCTGCTCCTTGGCCTTGCGATACAAGCGTGAACGCTGACCGCGGTAACCACTTGCGCGCTCGAGAATCTCGCGGCGCTTCTTATGGGCGTTTACCGCCCGCTTTACACGTGCCATTTCATTGCTCCTGAACCGTTATGCCGCACTTCGCGACGAAATCATTGGGAAAAGACGACTAGCGACCGAGCATCTTCTTCACTCGGGCAGCGTCACCAGGGGCAAGAACCTTGTCACCCTCAAGACGGCGAGCGCGACGTGATGACTTACTTTCCATCAAGTGGCGACGGCCTGCCTGCTCATGCGTGATCTTTCCGGTACCTGTGACCTTGAAGCGCTTCTTGGCGCCGCTATGGGTCTTCTGCTTTGGCATGTCGATCCTTTGCTTGTTATTCGGAACCTTGGGTGTACTGGTGGTGCTTAGGCTTCAGCGTCTACGTCAACGTCAAGTGTCGGCAACTCTGCAATTTCGCTTTCAACACTATTTGGCTTCACGACAT
>JBIIAA010000120.1:0-5439 GCA_044240165.1 Candidatus Nanopelagicales bacterium | reverse complement strand
GCAAACTAAGCGAGGTGCTGACCTATATGTTGCAGCCACTCGGGCAACACAAGTCATGCACCTCGTGAACTGGCTTGAGTAGTTACGAACTTATTCAGCAGACAAGTGTGCACTTAAGAAAGCTGCGCGCTGCTTAAAGACACCCTCACGCAATTCAGGTGTGATCACTTCAAAACCGTGAGGCGCGCCGTGGCGAAGGTGGAACTCAACTGCAACACCAGCTGCTTTAAGGTCCTTCGCAAATTTCTCATCTTCGTCTTTGAATAAATCAAGATCGCCAACTTCAATATACGTAGGCGGTAAGTCTTGAAGCTGTGTTGCTCGCGCTGGCGCGGCATATGGAGACACATCTGCAGTGCCCGCCTTGCCTTCGAGAAGACAATTCCAACCTGTGATGTTATCGGCAACGGTCCAAGTTAAGAATTTAGAAGCAATTGCCTTGGCTGAGGCAGTGCGATCATCAAGCATTGGATACACCAAAAGCAAGCAAGCGATCGGATGCTCACCCGCATCACGAAGCTTCAAAGCCACACCCGCAGAAATTCCACCGCCGGCACTTTCGCCTACGAGGCCAATGTGTGTGCGATCAATATTGAGTTCACCCGCGTGCGAGTGAGCCCAGGCAATAGCTTCCATGACATCGTCTTGTTGCGCAGGATAAGGATGTTCCGGCGCTAGTCGGTAGCCCACCGACAATGCTGGGATACCGGTGATATCGACGTATCTCGCCACAGTTGAGTTATTGGTATCAATGGAACCCATGATCATTCCGCCGCCGTGCACAAAGACCATCAGCGCGCGAGAAGTTGAACCGGCTTTTCGATAAACGCGCGCAGGTATGCGTTGGCCATGGCGGCCCGTGACAGTGATGTCAGTCATTCCAATGGATGTAGGCAACGTAGTTCGTTCGGCTAACTTGGCCAGCATCTGATCACCATTGGCACGGCGCGTCAGGTAATCGCCCGCGGGTAGTCCCGAGGCGCCGCGCATCCCCCAGGCGAACTTGATTGACTCGGTGATCTTTTTCAGTTTCACACTTGTGATGCTAGGCCATGAGCGCCTACCCACGCGGTTACTCCGCTGAGGAGCGGCGGCGATTCCCTCGCTTGAACGCTGGATTTGGGGCGCTATTGGAAATACCTGGTGCCATAGATCCAACCGGGCAAATAGCATCGATGGCGTCCAGGGTGGCCGCATCCAATGTCACATCCGATGCAGCGATGGCATCATCTAACTGCGCACGCGTACGCGGTCCGATGATCGTCGCTGTCACAGCAGGGTGGGCATCAACAAATCCATAGGCCATCTGCATTAGCGTGAGACCTGCGTTCTTGGCCACTGCATCTAGTTGCTCAACGAGTTCGTATCTGGCGTCCAAGACTTCTGGCTGTTCATCTAGGCGTGACATTTTGGCAAAGTTGCCGCCGTTGCCATACCGAGAATCCGTTGGAATCCCGACTTCTCGGCGATACTTTCCGGTCAACCAACCGCCAGCAAGTGGACTCCAAGGAATGATGCCCATGTTGTGGCGGCTGGCCGTTGGCAGCACATCAGTTTCAACACCACGAGCAAAAATCGAATACTGAGGCTGCTCGCAAATAAAGCGGGCGGTGTTGCGCCTTCGCGCTGCCCATTGTGCTTCCACGATCCACTCAGCCGGATAGGTGGAGCTTCCTAGGTAGCGCACTTTGCCTTGCTGAACCAGCGAAGACAGACCTTCCATGATCTCTTCAATGTCAGTGTTCCAGTCCAAGCGATGGACTTGATAAAGATCAATGTAATCAGTGTTCAACCGCCGCAGGGACTCTTCACATGCCTGAATAACCCAACGTCGAGAAGATCCACGACGATTAAGGCCTTGCCCCATCGGATTAAAAACCTTGGTAGCCAGAACCACATCATCGCGGCGGCCAACCAAAGCCTTACCAAGAATGACTTCACTTTCGCCCTGCGAGTACACATCTGCGGTATCGATGAAGTTGATTCCAGAGTCCAAAGCATGATGAATCTGGGAGATGCAATCGTCGTGGTCAGTGTTTCCCATTGCGCCGTACATCATGGTGCCAAGACACTGAGAGCTGACGTCAACGCCAGTGGTGCCGAGTTTGCGATAGCGCATGGTTCTCCCCAGAATCAGTTTCTAATTGAACTCGAACAATAGTGGGAAGCTAAGCGTCGCGACGGGCAAACAGGATTCCTGCAACCGCCAAACTTGCAACAACCCAAGCAACGAAGATGACAATTCCGGGCGTGAGCGCAAGCATGTCGGCTCGCACCCTTACTTCAGTAAAGGGAGCTGCCGCATTTGACGGCAAATACTTCAACACCGACCGCCAGGCTTCAGGAAGCAATGCAGTCAACAAGGCGGGCAGGATGAGTACGCCGCCGATAACTGTTGCAATAGCACCTGGCATGGATCTCATTGCGATTCCCAAGGCCAGTCCAATAACTGACAAACCAGTGATGTACGCCGCTGTTCCGATCAGCACCCGTTGCGCATCTGGGTCGCTCAGGCTCGCCGTTGCTTCACCAGCGCCAGATAAGACGGCCATGCCAAGGTAGAAGGCACCTAATGCTGCCAGCACTGCAATTGGAATAACCAAGCCGATCAAGACGAGAACCTTTGCCCAGAGCACAGGTAGACGTTTGGGCACAAAGGCCAAAGTCGTGCGAATCATTCCACTGCCATATTCGCGAGCACCGGTCAAGACACCGAAGACGGACATGATCAGCACAGCGAACCCTCCACCGGCAAGAACAGTCGTGATGGGATCTAACCCAAGCGCAGTGGGTGGCCCACCTCGCCCATCATCAATTTGTCCAGTTGTTGCTAGAGCTGCAATCGCGCCAAACGCTATGAAGAGCCCCAACATCGATCCCAAGAGAATCCAGGTGGATCTCAACGTTCGTAGTTTGATGAATTCAGATCTCACGATCCGCGGAAAAGTCACATCAACATCGACGCTCATGCTGCGCTCTCCCCAGTATGAAATTGCACGGAGTCTTTCGTGAGTTCCATAAATGCTTCTTCCAGCGAAACGCTCAGTGGTGTGAGTTCGTGTAGAACAATCCCTGCTGCAAAAGCAGTCTGGCCTATGACTGAGGCATCAATGCCAGAGCAGATCAGCGTGTCATTGGATTCAATAACAATCGATGTTGACGCTGCGCTGAGCAGCGGTTGCAGATCTGCAATCCTTGGAGCGACAACGCGCACTCGATTCGTTGACCACGAATCGATGAACGCACTCATCGTGGTGTCTGCCAAAATCTTTCCGCGACCAATGATGATGAGTTGGTCGGCGATTAATTCCATTTCACTCATCAAATGTGATGAGAGGAAAACCGTGCGACCCTCTTGGGCAAGTTGACGCAATAGGTGACGAATCCACAAGACCCCGTCTGGATCAAGACCGTTGACCGGCTCATCGAGCATCACGATTCTTGGATCACCGATGAGGGCCACCGCAATGCCAAGCCGTTGCCCCATTCCGAGTGAGAATCCACCAGCCTTTTGCCGAGCAACGTCATTCAAGCCCACCATGGCAAGTACTTCATCGACACGATTTGCACCAATGCCAGACGAGGCAGCAAGAGCAATCAGATGATTACGCGCCGATCGAGCCTTATCGAAGCCCTTCGCCTCAAGTAGGGCCCCAATTTCGTGCACGGGTGCCGCTGTATCCCGATAATTTTGACCGTTTACGAGCACAGATCCAGCTGTTGGTCGATCCAAACCCAAGACCATTCGCATCGTGGTGGATTTTCCTGCCCCATTGGGCCCTAGGAAACCAGTGACTTTTCCGGGCTGGACGGTAAAGGAGATGTCATCGACCGCCGTGACACTTCCATACTGCTTGGTGAGGTTGCGGACTTCAATCATGTGATCACACTAACCTTGGTCATGAAAGTCATGGGAACCGCTCATGTAAATGTCACGTCAAACTTTCAGATTACGTCGATCAAAGGATTACCCAATGCGCAAGACCAATACCCTCCTCGCCGGTTCAATCGCTCTCGTTGGCGCAGTTGCGCTTCTAACCCCAAGTGCCATGGCCGCAACCGCCACGCCAACAGCCTCACCTAAGCCAACTGTTATGGCCTCCGCAACTGCCAAGCCAACGGCGTCTGCATCCACCGGAGCCCTCATCGGCGGTAGCCCATCAACTTGGACTCCAGTCACAGTACTGAAGAAGGACAAAGGATCAACCATCAAGTTGGTCAAGGATCAGGCTTTCATTTTCCACGGCTTTGTTGCCAAGGTGAAGTTCAAGTCCAGCAACACCAAGGTCGTCGTGGTGAGCAACGCTGAGGGTAAAGGCACCTACACCGCTTCAGCTGGTGGCCGTGCTGTCGCTGCTGGAACCGCGAAGATCACTGCAACCAACGGCAAGATCGTGGTTGCCACGTACACAGTGGAAGTTAAGTAGTACATACGTTCATATCAACATTTTTTAGGGTGATGGTTACGGCAACAGCCGTAGCCATCACCCTTTGAACGTTAAGAGCAAGTTACATTTAGTCCATGGCCGAAATAACAATGTTGACTGTCGCTAATCGTGCTGAAATCCAAAATGGAAACCTCTACGGGTTAGGAATGGGCTGGAATTGGACCTTTCGGCCGGTTCCACCGCTTTCACTAGTAGTTCGCACGCACGTAAGCCCCAGCAGAATGAGCCTAGGTGACCTCACCTGGAACTTTGTGCTGTCTGACGCCGATGGCGCCCCGGTTGACGTACCCCTCGCGATGAATTTCGAATATCACGCAGGTGCCACTCTTCCCAACGGCTCCTACCCAGGCGTAGATGTGCCACTTTGGGCAATCTTTCATTTCGCACCCATTGATTTACCCGAGGGTCGCTATCAATGGCGCGTGACCTTCGACGATGCATCAGCCGAATACCCATTTTCTGTTGTTAATCCGCCACAACCTCAGCCGTTGGTCTAGCCACGATCTGGCGTAACAACGACTCCTGTGCCATAGGCCAAGATCTCTGAGAGTCCATTGCCAACATCACTTGAATCAAACCGAACACCCAGTACCGCATTGGCACCCAAGGCTTGTGCGTGCTCCATCAGGCGCTCAACAGCTTGTTCGCGCGCCTTATTCACCACATCGGTGAATTGCGGCACTTCGCCTGCGGCTAGGGATCGGATTCCGCCGGTGAAACCCTTGGCAAAACCGACGGAACGCACCAGCACACCCCAACACATCCCCTTGGTTTCAGAGATTGTGAAACCGGGTAGATCAAAGGTGGTTGACATCATCGCTTCGTTTGTCATTGCTACTCCTTGTGCGGCCTATGTATTCATATCTTGTTGTTGGCATCGCGAACCGATGGCTGTCACACCATAAAGCGACTCCAGACTTAAACGGCCGTCGAATTCGGGGTCATACATAGAATTGACCGATGTCTATCCGGCTTTATCTGAGTTCACAGG
>JBIIAA010000119.1:0-5509 GCA_044240165.1 Candidatus Nanopelagicales bacterium | reverse complement strand
CCAGGCTTGGTGCGCTCGGCAAGACCGGGAGCAGTTAACGACAGCACCGTGTAGAGGCCAGCCCGACGAACATCGAGCACTTGACCTGTGAGTTGTAATGGGGCCACGGTTACGCGTCCTTGCCTGAGTCTGACTTGAGTAGAGCAAGGAGGCTATCGCGCTGACCGGCCCGGAGCCTAGCCAGATCTGCCCCGTGCTCCTGGAGGGAACGAACGGTGGATTCTTCATGCTGCATCGAATCGATGCCCTGCACCACTGCCCCAAGGCCCTGAACTGTGGTGATTGAAGGGATCCCCTTCATGACCGCAGCGGTTCGGATCTCGTAGCCATCCAGCCGAGCACCCACACCGTATGGCGTATTGATGATCAATTGAATGTCACCATTCATGATGGCATCAACAGTGGTCGGCTCACCTGCAGGTCCGGTGCCTTCATAGGCCTTGCGGATAACGTCACATTTCACACCATTGCGGCGCAAGACATCTGCAGTTCCTGAAGTGGCCAAGATCTTAAAGCCAAGATCGTTTAACCGCATCAGAGGGAAAATCGCGGCACGCTTGTCGCGATCGGCAAGTGAGACAAAGACCGTGCCTGAAGTTGGCAGCGCACCTGAAGCAGCATCTTGGGCTTTGGCGAATGCGACGCCGAAGGTGTCATCTAGACCCATCACTTCGCCAGTTGATCGCATCTCAGGCCCCAGAACTGTGTCAACACCTTGGAAACGACCAAAGGGAAGAACCGCTTCTTTCACCGATACGGCGCAACCATCGGGCATCGTTCCGCCATCACCAAGTTCTGGAAGAATTCCAAGCACCCGAAGTTCGGCAATGCTCTGACCCATCATCACCCGAGCAGCAGCCTTAGCAACATGCACGGCAGTTGCCTTAGAAACAAACGGCACTGTGCGTGAAGCGCGAGGGTTAGCTTCCAAGACGTAGAGCACATCTGAAGCCAATGCATACTGCACGTTCAGCAAGCCTAGAACTCCAACACCCTTGGCAATGGCTTCCGTTGACTTGCGAATGCGATCGATCTGACTTGCACCCAGCGTTATCGGCGGCAGAGCACATGCTGAGTCACCGGAGTGAATTCCTGCTTCTTCAATATGTTCCATGACACCTGCAAGGAAGAGTTCCTTACCGTCATACAGCGCGTCCACATCGATTTCGATTGCGTCATCAAGGAAGCGGTCAACCAGAACTGGGTGTGCTTCATTGATTTCAGTTGAGCGCTCAAGGTAATCAGCCAACATCGCATCGTCGTACACGATTTCCATGCCACGACCGCCAAGGACGTAACTTGGGCGAACAAGAACTGGATAGCCGACTTCTTCTGCGATTGCCTGGGCTTGTGGAAATGAAGCAGCCATGCCGTGCTTTGGCGCGATCAGACCTGCGTCAGCAAGAACGCGCCCAAAGGCGCCACGCTCTTCAGCAAGGTGAATCGATTCAGGTGACGTTCCAACAATAGGTACGCCTTCGTCTTTTAGTGCCTGAGCCAGACCTAGCGGTGTTTGTCCACCTAGTTGCACAATGACCCCGGCAAGTTTGCCTGCACCACTTTCAGCATGCACAACTTCCAGCACGTCTTCAAGAGTTAGCGGTTCGAAGTACAAACGATCAGAAGTGTCATAGTCGGTAGAAACCGTTTCAGGATTGCAGTTGACCATGATCGTTTCGTAACCAGCTTCGCGCAGTGTCAGCGCAGCGTGAACACACGAGTAGTCGAATTCAATTCCCTGACCGATGCGATTGGGACCAGAGCCCAAAATAATCACTTTTTCGCGATCGCTGGGAATGGCTTCTGTTTCTTCGTCATACGCCGAGTAGTGGTACGGGGTTTTCGCAGCAAACTCTGCAGCACAAGTGTCAACTGTTTTATATACCGGACGTAAGCCCAATTCATGCCGCAAACGACGAACAGCAGTTTCGGTTAGCCCTCGCAACTTCGCGATTTGGTCATCAGAAAAACCATGCCGCTTTGCGTAACGCAAAATATCGATATCCAACACAGATGCGCTACGCACTTCGTCGGCAATTTCATTGATCAAGCAAATCTGATCCAAGAACCAAGGATCAATCTTGGTGATGTCAAAGACTTCCTCGGGTGACACCCCAGCCCAGAGCGCAAGCTGCACTAGTGACAAACGGCCATCGTGTGGCCGACCCATGGTTGCCTTGAGTTCTGCAACATCGACTTCTGTTTTTGTTGCCGGCCAAGAAAAGATGGATTCCTTCTTTTCCAAGGAACGTAATGCCTTTTGCAGAGCTTCGGTGAAGTTACGGCCAATGGCCATTGCTTCGCCAACGCTTTTCATTGTGGTGGTCAACGTTGAATCGGCATTGGGAAACTTCTCAAAAGCAAAGCGCGGAACCTTGACCACGATGTAGTCAAGGGTTGGTTCAAAGGACGCTGGTGTTTCCATTGTGATGTCATTTGAAATCTCGTCCAGCGTGTAACCCACAGCCAGTCGCGCAGCAATCTTGGCAATAGGGAAACCAGTTGCCTTTGATGCCAGAGCCGATGAGCGCGATACCCGGGGATTCATTTCAATGACGATCAGACGACCATCTTCTGGGTTGACCGCGAACTGGATGTTGCAGCCACCTGTGTCGACACCGACAGCGCGAATGATTTCGATGCCCACATCGCGCATGTGCTGAAATTCGCGGTCAGTCAAAGTGAGAGCAGGTGCCACCGTGATTGAGTCACCTGTGTGCACGCCCATGGGATCAAGGTTTTCGATCGAACAGACGACCACCACGTTGTCGCGATGATCACGCATGAGTTCGAGTTCGTATTCCTTCCAACCCAGGATCGACTCTTCGAGAAGGATCTCGGTGGTCGGACTTGCCTGAAGACCCGCGCCAGCGATGCGGCGTAGATCTTCTTCGTTATATGCCATGCCCGAACCAGCGCCACCCATGGTGAATGATGGACGAACCACCATGGGATAGCCCAGCTCATCAACCGCGTCGAGGCAGTCTTGCAGGGAGTGGCAGACCACGGAGTTCGCGCTTTCGGCACCGATCTCAGCAACGATCTTCTTGAAGAGTTCCCGGTTTTCACCGCGCTCAATTGCGTCAACGTCGGCGCCAATGAGTTCAACCCCATATTTGGCCAACACGCCATTTTTGTGAAGCGCAATCGCAGTGTTCAATGCCGTTTGCCCACCAAGGGTTGGCAGTAATGCGTCTGGACGTTCTTTAGCGATGATGCGTTCAACGAATTCAGGAGTGATGGGCTCGATGTAGGTGGCATCGGAGAATTCAGGATCAGTCATGATCGTTGCTGGGTTTGAGTTCACCAGCACGACGCGAATGCCTTCATCGCGCAGTACTCGACAAGCTTGAGTTCCTGAGTAATCGAATTCGCAAGCTTGACCAATGACGATGGGGCCTGACCCGATCACCATGACCGACTTGATGTCGTCACGACGTGGCATTAGGCACGCACCTTTCCTGGTGAGCTCATTAACTCAATGAATTCGTCGAATAGATAAGCAGAATCATGCGGACCGGCCGCAGCTTCTGGGTGGTACTGAACACTGAATGCGGGCACTTCTAGACAACGCAAGCCTTCAACCACATCGTCGTTAAGACAGATGTGACTCACCTGCGCCTTGCCGTACGGCGTATCAAAGTCACCTGTGCGTGGAGCGTCCACTGCGAACCCATGATTATGCGCAGTGATCTCAACTTTGCGAGTGCGTAGATCTTGCACTGGCTGGTTGATGCCACGGTGGCCGTAACGGAGCTTGTAGGTGCCAAGGCCAAGGGCGCGGCCCAGAATTTGGTTTCCGAAACAAATGCCGAACACTGGCATTTTTCGCTCAAGCATCGCTTTCATTGTGGCTACCGCGGCATCAGCTGTTGCTGGATCACCAGGACCATTCGAGAAGAACACGCCATCAGGATTAAGCGCAAGAATTTCGTCAACTGAACTCGCAGCGGGAAGCACGTGAACTTCGATGCCACGCGCCGCCATCATTTCCGGAGTCATCGACTTAATGCCGAGGTCGATTGCAGCAACAGTGAACTTCTTATCTCCCACTGCTGAAACGATGTAAGGCTTGTCTGTGCTGACTTCATCCGTGAGGTTGGCGCCCGCCATACCTGGACTTGCCTGCACCTGCGTCAACAACTCTTCAACTGGTGCTTGTGCAGCCATACCTGAGAAGATTCCGACCCGCATTGCACCGCGCTCGCGCAAGTGCCGGGTGAGCGCACGGGTATCTACCCCGCTAATCCCAACGATGCCTTGCTTGTCGAGCGCCACTGCCAGATCCCCAGTTGAACGCCAGTTCGAAGAAACCCGAGACGGATCGCGCACAACATAACCGGCTACCCAAATCTTGGTTGATTCATAGTCTTCTTCATTGACCCCGGTGTTTCCAATATGCGGAGCTGTCATCACGACGACTTGACGGTCATAGGAAGGGTCAGTGAGGGTCTCTTGGTAACCCGACATTCCTGTTGAAAAGACAGCTTCGCCAAACGTGACACCTGCGGCCCCATAGCGCTGTCCGCGCATCACGCGACCATCTTCTAAGACGAGTATTGCTGGCTCGCGCGAGGTCATGACTGCTCCTTTGTTGTTGCATCTACATTGAAATCTGCGTTACGACAGGCTTGCAAGATCGCTTGTTGGCCCTCATCGCCATCAGCGATAAAACCCAGATCCACGAGTGTCGAGCCCAGGGCAAAGGTCACAATGATCATCAGATCCTTGGTTCGGGTACCTCGTGAAACTTGACGATCAACACGCACTCGGATGACTTCGTCCGAGGGAATAAAAAACGATTTCGCGTGGGCTCGTTCAATCCAAATTCCGACGAAACCGACATTGAATGCGGCACGTCCACGCACACCAAAGCCCTGCGTATCGATCTGGTCAAGCCAGTCACCTTCATTTGATGCGCCTACATACTCACCGGGTATATCCACATCAAAGCTTGCGTCATGCGGTGGAAGTGGAAGCGGCCGAGACACATGCGTGTGCCTGCGTTGCTTATTCGTTGGGCGACGTAGGACGAAGATTAAAACGGTTACCGCGATTAGTGCGACAAGAATGAGCAGATAGGTCACGCCAGTACACCGCCAAGTACTGTCGGGCGACCAGCGTAAAACGTGTGCACGACAGTGCCAGGGAATGTGCGTTGCGCAAAGGGCGTGTTCGAACTCTTTGAAGCCAACTCATCCGGGATGACAGTCCAAGTGGCATTGGGGTCAATCACGACGATGTTGGCGATCGAACCAACTTCAATTGGTTGTCCCTGAGTGGCAACTCCACCAATACGAGCCGGTTGCACTGACATGCGGTCGGCAACCCCACGCCAATCCAGCAATCCTGGCGAAACCATGGTTTCCATGACGACACTGAACGCGGTTTGCAAACCGAGCATGCCCATTGCTGCAGCACCCCACTCACAGTCTTTGTGTTCGTGTGGGTGTGGCGCATGGTCGGTGGCAAGTGCATCGATGGTGCCATCAGCTAACGCTTCACGCAG
>JBIIAA010000118.1:0-5543 GCA_044240165.1 Candidatus Nanopelagicales bacterium | reverse complement strand
GAGTTGAAAGTTCCTGCGGCCGATGTAGATGCCCCAGCGCGACGTAATTGGCACCCTGAAAAATCGAAACTGGTGCGTCAGGGATTCCGCCAACTCTGACATCTCGTTCAGACTCGCTGGCGACTCCGCCAGTTATAAACGCATGTGAAACCACGACGATTGGCATTTCGAAATCAGCTGCGCTTCTGACCTGGTCCATAGCTGCTCCGAGAACAGCTGCATGGCTGCGCTCGCAGCCAAAGTTCGCCGAATGAAAGGCTGGTTCCAGGTATGGAATACAGAAAATCTGAATCTGTTCAGCTGCTTGTGCGGCGTCACCGGCCTTTGACGTCAAAATGATGGGGCGGGTCAGATCTGCCGCTGAAGCGCGAACGTGCACGCGCGCAGCTTCTAGAAGCGGGCCAGCGAATCCAAGTCGAGTGGCTGAGTCATGATTGCCCGGGATGAGAACAACTTCAGTTCGCTTCGCCAATTCGATCAGCGCCCACTCAAAAAGCGAGATTGTTTCTACCGCCGGCACGGATCGGTCGTATATATCACCGCTGATGATCACTGCATCCACCTGATGCTCATCAACTTGGTCAATCAACCATTCCAAAAACACCTTTTGGTGATCTAGCAGTGGAACTGAGAACAAATTCCGACCTAGATGCCAATCGGAAGTGTGAAGCAATTTCATGTCAAAGACCCAAGAGTGCACGCAAGTGGCGTGGTGCAGGTGAACCAAACTTCAACATCAAGTCGTGAACTTCACTATCAGTCCATTCCGGGTGCAGGATTCGTAGATCTGCAGCGATTTCTCGAACAGCGAGGTAGCCCACGAAATAGGTCGGGAGTTGGCCGGCAGTCAGCAGCGCCCGACGCCATTTACCGACAGCCTCGCCTTCTTCCTGAAAACCACGCCTCATCATCAGATCAAGTGCTTCGTGCTCATCAATGGTGTCGGTGTGAACGCGCACATCAAGAATCGCATTAATAGTCATGCGAGCCTGCATCTTTAATTGTTGAAGTCGCAAACCTAAAGCTGACTTCTCGTCATCGGTTGGCAAGAACCCTGAATTGATCATGAGTTCTTCTGCGTACACCGCCCAGCCTTCGATGAAGACACTGCTTCGACCAAAAGCCCTTACCTTCGTCGCCTTTTCGGCCACTCTGGAGTGGGCAAGTTGCAATACATGCCCCGGAAAGGCTTCGTGAATAGTGAGATCGTGCAACTGCACGCCGTTGTATTCACGATAAAAAGACTCGATGCGTGCAATGTCCCAATCTTGCGGTGTTGGCGAGACCGCGACAAAAGTAGGTAACTCCATTGTTTCCAGCGGACCAGGCGAATCACAGTAAGCAACGGCTACGCCGCGATGAATCTCCGGCATCTCAATGACTTCGACGTCCGTTACCGGCATAGATACCAACGGCACTTTCTCCAGAAACGAGATAGTTCGCGCTAATGAATTAGAAACTTGAGTCAAGACGTCGGCATTCGTAACTGGAAATTTAGATGCAACATCATCTAAAGCGCGAGCAACCAGAGCATCTGCATCGAACGGTTCACCAAGATAAGCCGAAGCGGCCTCAATGAGAGCTTGCTCTGTTTGAATTAGATGAGTGTTCGCCTGAGCTAGTAACTCACTGGCTTGCGTATCGTCATCCAATGCGTGCCACAACAATGCCGAGTAAAGGTGCGTGCCTAATCGAGGGTCTCGTGTTGCAGCGGGTAACTGCTCTGTTAACCAGTCAATGAAAGCCGTAATTGCAGTTTTAGCTGCTCGTATTTCCGGGGAATTTTCGCCTAGATGCTCAGCAAGCGTGCCCTGCACCAAATGAAGCGTCCCTTGGAATTGCCCGATTGCAGTTTCCACGTGAATCTTGGGCATATTGCCAAGCTCACTTTTCGCATCCTGGAGGAACCCGGGAATTTTGGCCAACCGTGACCGAGCCGATTCAAGACGTTCAATCATCGGTGCAAATTCGCGTGACAGAAGTGAATGCAGTCCGTTTCCTGGGTTCCACACCATTGGGTTCCAGGTCACGGATTTCACTTCTCGAAGTTCAAAGAGCGCACGCGTAATCGCAGATCGCAGGATCTCTAAATCCACTTGATCTTCGATTGTTAATTCAAGATCGTCGACAGCGTCAAGGTCAGTGAGGTAATCGCCAAGTTTCAGAGCCAGCGATTCACGACCAGCAGCCGTGTAATCGGGCAGTTGACCATCAAAGGCATGTTCACCCATGGCGGTTGCCCGGATCGGTTCCGAACGAAGCATTGCCGTCATCACATTGTTCGAGATGGCATCAAAGACTTTTTTCATTGTGTTAAGCCTTCAAGAGTGCGCACTTCTGACACCCTCCTGCGAACTGCCTGACGCAAAGCTGCCTCGCCATCCCACTGACGATCACGGGCCAACGAGGTGAGTTCCAGTAGGAAGTCCCCGAACTCTTCTTGTGTATGCAAATGGCTTGCAAGTTCCTCAGCGCGAACCCGCTGCGAGGTCGGTTCAATAGATTCTTTCAGTCGTTTACTTCGGGAAATCACTTTTGCGGCAAGTAGCAATGCAGGTAACTGATGGGGAATTCCATCCGTTACTGACTCGCGGCCTTTCTCCTTGGCTTTTCGCTCGTGCCAGTTCAGATGCGAATCTGGGTAGTCGCCCTCGATAAATACATGTGGATGGCGAAGAATCAATTTCTCAACGATGCCGCGGGCAACGTCTTCAATATTCCAAGGATCATCTGGGTCTTCCTGGGCGATTCGTGAATGAAAAACAACCTGAAGCAACACATCGCCAAGCTCTTCACGCAAGCCGGCTCGATCTTTGAGCTCAATAGCCTCAACAGTTTCATAGGTCTCTTCAACCAAATATTCAAGCAGCGACTCGTGAGTTTGCTCTGCATCCCAAGGGCAACCGCCTGGAGACCGCAACCGATCCATCACTGCTACGAGTTCGAGTAAGTAGCTATCAGTGGTCACGAGTTTCCCCCGTCAATGCCGGTACAAAAGTTACTGTGTTGGCGGCACAGTTGGAAGCGCAGTAGATAGATCGGAAGGCGATGAACCCAACTGAAGGTTCTGTGAATCCCAGGTGCCAAAGCGAGGGTTCACTTCCGGGTTGACCTCTTGACTCTTGGCCACTACAGCTGCGACAAGAGCAGCGGTAGCTTGCTCAGGTGTGGCCGTTGGTGCAATAGCTTTGGCCACCAATTGCGCCATCAAGGAGAACCGGATGCGATCTTGAATCTGATTCGGTGCAACATTTTGCTTGAGGTAGGCAGCATTGAGCGCCTCCTCACTGCCAGTTGATTTCAGTTCTGCAGCACGCTCACGGTCGATCTCACCCTGGGTGACAACAATGTTGTTGTCTGCTGCAACTTGTTCGAGCAGATCCTGAACGATTAACCAGTTCAACGTGGCGGTCACCAAAGTGGGATCCGACTTGTTTACTGAATAGCCCTGCGCCACCAGCACGTCAGCCACTTTCATATTTAGAGTGGCTTCAGTGACGTGCTGAGTTCCCACGACGGCGGCATCGCCAGCAGAACCAGAGCAAGCGCTCACGAGTAGGCCCAGAGCCAGAATCGCTGCTGGTACGAATGCGCGTCGACGGTTGATGGTCATGAGGTGCTCTCCATAGGTTCAGGCGTGATGGGCAACGTCGCGTGAATAAACTCCGCCACCCATTGAAGTAAATCGTCACCAATTATCGGCGAACCTCCCACCAGGGAAGTCATCGGCCTCGGCACAATGATCGTATTGACTGCAGCCTTGATCAGCGTGCGTGGGTACATCCGAGTCAGGCGCATTTGTGAAGATTCAGGCAAATTCACCGGTTGGAAGCGGACTCCCGGCCCCGAAGCCACAATTTCAGTGAGTCCAGCCCTGCGGGCCAGAACCCGAAGCCGAGCCACGGCCAGCAGGCTCTCGACTGGAAGAGGGATCGGACCATAGCGGTCAGTGAGCTCAGCAAAGACTTCATCGACAGCCAAATCGGTGCTCGCATCCGCCAATCGCTTGTAGGCCTCCAGACGAAGCCGCTCATGGGCGATGTACTCGTGCGGGATGTGGGCTTCGATAGGTAACTCCACCCGCATCTCGGCGTGATCATCACCTTCATCGCCCTTGAACTCAGCAAGTGCCTCACCCACGAGTCGCACATATAGATCAAAACCGACGTCTGCGATGTGACCGCTTTGTTCTCCACCCAGCAGGTTTCCAGCGCCACGAATCTCAAGGTCTTTCATCGCGATCTGCATACCCGAACCCAAATCGGTGTGCTGCGCGATCGTTGCAAGTCGCTCATGGGCTGTTTCGGTTAGTGGTTTTTCTGGGTTGTACAGGAAGTAGGCGTAGGCACGTTCACGGCCGCGCCCCACTCGCCCACGTAGCTGATGTAGTTGTGAGAGGCCAAACATGTCTGCTCGATCGACGATCAAAGTATTCGCGTTTGCGATGTCGATGCCCGATTCAACAATCGTGGTGCACACCAAGACGTCAACGTTCTTTTCCCAAAAATCAACGATAACGCTCTCGAGCGCTTGCTCGCCCATCTGGCCATGCGCGATCGCAATTCTCGCTTCTGGCACTAAATCACGTAGCCGAGATGTCACTCGCTCAATTGACTCAACCCGGTTATGCACGAAGAAGACTTGGCCATCACGTAGTAATTCGCGTCTGATTGCAGCAGTGATCTGCTTATCTTCATAGGGACCGACAAAGGTGAGAACCGGGTGACGCTCTTCCGGTGGAGTTTGAATCACTGACATTTCACGAATGCCCGTGACTGCCATTTCGAGGGTTCGTGGAATTGGTGTCGCTGACATTGCCAGCACATCAACGTTGTTGCGCAAGGCCTTGAGGTGCTCTTTATGTTCCACACCGAAACGCTGCTCTTCATCAAGGATCACTAATCCAAGATCCTTGAAGCGCACACTTGGAGTAAGCAGGCGATGCGTTCCGATCACGATGTCTACGGAACCATTTTCCATTCCAGCTAGAACTTCCTTAGCTTCCTTTTCAGAATTGAATCTAGAGAGCGCCCCAATTTTTACCGGAAACGAGCCATAGCGTTCAGCAAAAGTAGACGCGTGCTGCTGCACTAACAAGGTGGTGGGAACGAGCACTGCTACCTGTTTGCCATCTTGCACAGCTTTAAAAGCAGCCCGCACAGCGATCTCTGTTTTTCCGTACCCGACATCACCGCAAATAAGGCGGTCCATCGGAACGGAACTTTCCATATCGCGTTTGACTTCATCAATACAGATCAGTTGATCTGGCGTTTCCACATATGCGAAGGCATCCTCGAGTTCTCGCTGCCAGGGGGTGTCTGGTCCAAAGGCGTAGCCCTTGGTGGCTTTTCTTGCCGCGTACAACTTAATGAGTTCGCCGGCAATTTCTTTGACAGCCTTGCGGGCCTTGCCTTTAGCCTTTTGCCAATCCGCACCACCGAGTCGATGAACGCTTGGCATTTCTCCGCCTACGTACTTCGTCACAAGGTCGAGTTGATCAGTAGGTACAAATAACCGGTCTGCTGGTTGGCCGCGCTTGCTTG
>JBIIAA010000029.1:0-17810 GCA_044240165.1 Candidatus Nanopelagicales bacterium | reverse complement strand
GTTTGACGTACGCGTGGGGGCCAAAGTAGTTCCTTCCACAGGGCGCTAATTTCAAGCTTGCGATACCTGAATCAATGCGGACAATCCGGACAGTCAAGAAGCGAACTTCTGAGTCATCCGGTTGTGTATGCAATGAGATGGCAGCGCGAAGCAGCAGCATACCCTGAGGGCAAACCGCTGTCGACCCCGCCCCCATCAATGATTACCCTCGATGTCAGTCCGGTGGCCAAAACTTATGACAGCTGCAAGCTGGCACTTCCGGACAGATCCTCGGTAACCGGTATGGAAAACGGGACTGCGCTGCAAACGATGGACCCCAAACCCGCAAAGGTCAAGCATATTGTCTGAAAAAAGTGAATCTGTGGATGAATTCCTCATGAAAGCAGCCAAAAATACGAAGAAGGGGCCGACCCGAAGGCCAGCCCCTTGCTACGAATAAGGAAATTACTTAACGGTGACCTTTGCGCCAGCGCCTTCGAGCTGAGCCTTAGCGGCTTCAGCTGCTTCCTTGGTGACCTTCTCAAGAATCGCCTTTGGAGCTGCCTCGACGAGATCCTTAGCTTCTTTAAGACCGAGGTTCGTGAGTGCGCGCACCTCCTTGATGACAGGAATCTTGTTCTCGCCAGCAGCTTCGAGGATGACATCGAACTCATCCTGCTCTGCTGCAGCGTCGCCGCCGCCAGCTGCAGGTGCTGCTGCTGCTGCAACAGGTGCTGCTGCGGTGACGTCGAAGGTCTCTTCGAACGACTTTACGAACTCTGAGAGTTCGAGAAGGGTCATCTCCTTGAATGCTTCAAGCAGATCAGCGGTGCTTAACTTCGCCATGGTGGCTTCCTTTCAGGTAGAACCGGCCGAGGGCCGGGCAATTGTGGGCTTTAGCCCTCGGTGGTTGTTTCCTCAACAGCTGCCTCAACGGCTTCAGTCTCGGTGGTTACTTCTTCTTCAACAACAACTTCTGCTGCTGGTGCTTCCTCGGCAACGACTGCCGGGGCTGCTGCTTGAGCCGATGGAGCTGACTCGAGCTTGGTCTGCAATGCGCCAAGGGCGCGTGCGGTCTTAGCAAGCGGTGCTGCGAACAGCGCGGCAGCCTGAGACTGCTTTGCCTTCATTGCGCCAGCAAGCTTGGAGAGGAGAACCTCACGTGATTCAAGATCAGCGATCTTCTGAACGTCAGCCGCGCTAAGCACGTTGCCGTCCATGAGGCCACCCTTGATCACAAGAGCTGCGTTTTCCTTTGCAAAACCCTTGATGGTCTTGGCTGCTTCGACTGCATCGCCACGAACAAACGCGATTGCGCTTGGTCCGGCCAACAGGTCATCAATACCAGTAACACCAGCGTCTTTTGCTGCGATCTTCGTCAAAGTGTTCTTGACGACCGCGAAGGTAACCGTTGGTCCTAACGTGCGACGCAAATCTTTGAGCTGCGCAACAGTGAGGCCACGGTATTCAGTTAGCACAGCCGCGTTTGAATTGCGGAAGTGCTCTGCGAGTTCGGTGACTGCTGCCACCTTTGTCGCCTTAGCCATGGGGCTCCTTTCATTTGGCCCCACAATGCAAAACGCCCCGGCGCAGGCGCACGGGGCAAGGCCGTCTTTCAACGGCTTACAACATGTCCTACGCGGGTTGCTCACAAAGTGCGGAGCCTTCGACGAACCTTGCGGTTCGTGACCAGCGGTCTTGGGTCGGGATGAACTGTACGGGTACAAGCACCACGCCGTCAAAACGGGAATGATCCGGCTTTGCCCTTCTAGGGAACGTAGATTCAAGCCATGAATCTTTCAAAATATGGCCTCATCGCCGGCCTTGGAGCCTGCGCCCTCATGGCTATCGCACCGGTAGCCCATGCAGATGTCACTTCTTCAACCGTGCCGACGTGGGCAAAAGCCGCAACGACCTTAGGCCCTGAAGGCTCGCTTTGGGGTCCAGTGTTCACTGCCGGCCTCAAGCAGTCCGGTGGGATTCAGGTATTCAAAGGTGACCCATTAAAACAATTTGGTAATGGCGCTATCGCTACCTACAAAATCGGTAAGAAACAGATGCAAGTATTTGAAAACTGGGCTGGGGTTCCAAGCGCCATTGATCCATCAACAAGCACTCGTCGACTCCTTGTTGGCACTCCAACGATCAAGCTCGGCGGACCGGATACTCCAATTGCCATTAAAACTCAGGTAAGCGCTGACTGCTACCAAGCCAAATTGAATAACGGTTTGCTCCCTGCCCCACCGGCCAACGCTCGGTGTAAGGAGTCAGACGTGTCCAAATACGGCGGCGAATTACGCATGACAGCCAAGCCCTCAAACACCATGGGGTCTCCAGGAAACACTGACGTGGTCATCCAAGTCAGCCCCGGGGTGAGTTACCAGCAGTTGCTCAAGATCGCTTCAAACCTTCAGCAAGTCGCGGGTCGTTAATCCTTCAAAAGCAAACACGAAAGCCCGCTCCTCGGAGCGGGCTTTCGAAGAATTCGGGGCGGTTTAGGCCTCGTCGTCAGTCAGCAAATTCTTGACCCGGTTTGGGTCAACAGGAATGCCAGGTCCCATTGTTGAAGACAGGACTGCCTTCTTGACGTAACGACCCTTGGCAGCCGAAGGCTTCAAGCGCATGACTTCGTCAAGAGCAGCTGCGTAGTTCTCCACGAGCTGGGCTTCGGTGAACGAAACCTTGCCGATTGGGAACTGCAGGTTTGAATGCTTATCAACACGGAATTCAATTTTTCCGCCCTTGATGTCATCCACTGCCTTAGCAACGTCCATGGTGACGGTGCCGGTCTTTGGGTTTGGCATAAGGCCACGGGGACCAAGCACCTTGCCCAAGGTTCCGACCTTGCCCATGAGATCAGGTGTGCAGACGGCTGCATCAAAGTCAGTCCAGCCTCCGCGTACCTTTTCGATGAGTTCATCTGAACCCACGAAGTCTGCGCCAGCGGCGCGTGCTTCTTCTGCCTTTTCAGCATTTGCAAAGACCAGGACCCGAACAGTCTTGCCAGTGCCATGAGGCAGGTTGACGGTGCCGCGCACCATCTGATCGGCCTTACGTGGATCCACACCAAGACGCATGGAGATCTCAACGGTCGGGTCGAACTTGGACTTCGTGGTCTCTTTCACCAAGCGCACTGCTGCCAATGGTGTGTAGAGATCGTCAAAATCAATCTTTTCTGCCGCTTCGCGGTAGACCTTGCTGCGCTTCATAGCTGCTCCTTCGCAGTGTGTGGTTTACGAGCCGCGCTGGCTCTCCCACATGGATGGTTATGCGTGATTACGCGGAAACGGTGATACCCATTTGACGGGCAGTGCCTTCGATGATCTTCATCGCGCCTTCAATGTCATTGGCATTGAGGTCAGGCATTTTTGTTTCTGCGATTTGACGGACCTGATCTTTAGTGATCGAGCCTGCCTTTGTCTGGTGTGGAACACCCGATCCCTTTTCAACGCCTGCGGCCTTGAGGATGAGACGGGAGGCCGGTGGGGTCTTGAGTACGAAGTCGAATGAACGATCCTCGTACACCGTGATCTCAACTGGGATCACGTTGCCCTTTTGGCTTTCTGTAGCAGCGTTGTACTGCTTGCAGAATTCCATGATGTTGACGCCATGCTGGCCAAGTGCTGGGCCTACTGGCGGCGCTGGATTTGCTGCGCCTGCCTGAATTTGAAGCTTAATCAGGCCGGCAACCTTCTTCTTCGGTGCCATGGTGATTCGGGTCCTTACGTTTGGTGTTACCTAGAAGCGGCGCTCCTAGGAATCTAAAGAGGTCGTTAGTTCTTGTCGACCTGGCTGAACGCGAGTTCAACTGGAGTTTCGCGACCAAAGATCTCCACCAAGCCGGTGATCTTCTGGGCCTCGATATTAATTTCAGAGATGGTCGCGTGCAAGGTTGCAAACGGACCATCCACGACGGTGACCGAATCGCCAACGGCGAAGTCGATTTCCATGAGTGGCTGTGCTGAAGGTGCTGCGCCACCGGCGCCGCCTGTTCCGGTTCCTGGCTTCTTTTCTGGCACTGGAGCAAGAATTGCGGTGACTTCGTCAACTGACAACGGTGACGGCTGATGTCCGTGGCCTACGAAGCCGGTAACCCCTGGGGTGTGGCGAACAACGCCCCATGATTCGTCAGTCAGTTCACAACGAACAAGCACGTAACCGGGGAACTTATTGCGCTTGACCAGCTTGCGCACGCCGCCCTTGATCTCGTGGACTTCTTCAGTAGGAACCTCAACCTGGAAGATGTACTCCTCCATGTTGAGCGACTGGGTACGGGTTTCAAGGTTTTGCTTCACCTTGTTTTCGTAGCCAGCGTACGAGTGGATGACATACCAATCGCCAGGAGCGCGACGCATCTGTTCTGCGAAGGCTTCAACTGGATCAATTTCCTCTTCAGGAGTCTCATCCGTTGACTCATCGCCAGTTTCGTCGATGGTCTCGAGGGCAATTTCGCCAGCGGCGTTCGCCGATGCCTCAAGAACGACCTCTGACTCAGCATCGAGCGCAGGCTCGAGCTCGTCAGCAATCGTCTCTTCGATGGCTTCGACAACCAGTTCGTTCAGGTCCTGCTCGGACACAGCGGGTTTCTCCTCGTTCGGGGAAGGGCTAGGGAATGCGCTACTCATCCGAAGATGAACAACACACCTCTTGTGAAGATGAAATCAAGGCCCGCAATGATGCCGGCCATGATCAGTACAAACACCAAAACAACGGTTGTATAGGCAATAAGTTCCTTGCGGGTTGGCCAGATGACCTTGCGCAATTCGACAATAACTTGGCGCACGAACAGAGCAAGACGCGTGAAGATGTTCTTCTTCGCACGTGCTGCAGGCGTCGAAGCATTGCGCTCCGTGCCGTCCGTATCCGTCATTCCCTTACCTTTACTTCAGTCGTTCCCAGGTCGTACTTGGTGCGCAGGGCAGGAGGGACTCGAACCCCCAACCGACGGTTTTGGAGACCGTTACTCTACCAATTGAGCTACTACCCTAAGTCGATCCATTAGCTCACCTTGGGCAGGCTACCGCCAACGGTTCAACGAAGGCCAACAGTCTACGGCGATGGGTAGATGAGGTCCAATTCGGGCAACTTCCCGACCCAAAATGACCACTCCAGCCAGGATCACCAGGCTTGGAAACCGGCCGGTCTTGCCTAGTCATCCCAGTCTGGGTCGGTATGTAACTCAACGTTGAGCCAGTAGTTCAAGCCTGGTTCTTCAAGGCGCCGGCCCAGTTCGCGTCGAATTTTATCCACATCGCTGATCGTCCATCTGCCAACTTCAACGAGGTAATCCACCTCCACGTAGACCTTGCGGCCTAACTTGCCGATGAGAACCGACACGGGAACCGGCAAAGCGAAGAGTTCGGTCACCTCTTTGACCGCGTCTTCGATCGGGCCTTGGGTCTCTTCACCCGGGGCTGCCTCGAGTAACTCGCGCATGGTGGTGCGAATCATCGAAATTGGGGTTGGCGCTACGACAACTGCCGCAACAAGCACGAGAGCTGGGTCTACATAGCCGGCCAACCACGACCACTGGCTGTCTTGCAGCAGCAACGCTGTAATAAAGCCCACGAGCATGGCAATGCCGAGATAGACCGCAGCAAGCCACTGCGCGGCCTCAGCTGCGACGAGTTCTGAGTCATGACTCATGCGACGAAGCACGAGGTAAATTGCAACTGAACCAAGAAAGGCCAAGATCGCGTAGATGAGCGCCGCGCCTAACTGAGTATCTCCACCGCCGGTCAAAATGATTTGAATCGCATCAATCACCGCGTAGCTGAAGGCTCCAACGAGCACTAAGCCCTGCACGCCAAGCACCAACGGACCCAGCGCTTCTCGACCAAATGGGTATCTGGCCGATGGTCCGCGCTTCACCAGGGTTGATACCTGCAAGGTCAAGCCGGACAGCACTGTTCCGATGACGCCGTAAAGACCATCAAACAAAATAATTTGCGACGAGACCACCAGACCCCAGGCGATGCCAACGACCGAAACCACCGCTGCCGCAGTCAACGAAATGATCAGCGATCGCTGCTCAGCAAGCAGGACCCGCTCATTGAGGTCTACTGGCTTAGGACTCATATAGGCATTCAATCAGGCCAAATGAGGCTGATGATTGCTCTGATGTACTTCGCTGGAAGAATGTTCCTATGACTGAACGCGTATCTGACCGAATTGCCGCTATCGCTGAATCTGCGACCTTGGCCGTTGATGCCAAAGCCAAGGCTTTAAAGGCTGCTGGACGTCCCGTCATTGGTTTTGGAGCTGGCGAACCAGACTTCCCAACCCCTGACTACATCGTCGCCGCTGCGATCAAAGCCTGTTCTGATCCCAAGTGGCATCGCTACACGCCTGCAGGTGGTTTGCCTGAACTCAAGGAAGCTGTCGCAGTAAAAACAAAACGCGATTCAGGCTACGAAGTTTCAGCGAGTCAGGTTCTCATCACCAATGGTGGCAAGCAGGCGCTTTATAACGCTTTCGCTGCCCTACTTGATCCAGGCGACGAAGTCATCCTTCCGGCGCCGTACTGGACCACCTACCCAGAATCCATTCGCCTTGCTGGTGGCATTCCGGTTGAAGTAATGACCGACGAGACCAGTGGCTACCGCGCAACGATCGATCAACTCAACGCTGCGCTTACACCTCGCACAAAAGCTTTGGTCTTCGTCTCACCTTCGAACCCAACTGGCGCGGTCTACTCCCCTGCTGAAGTCAAGGCAATTGGCGAGTGGGCTGTTGCTAAGGGCGTCTGGGTTATCACTGACGAAATCTACGAGCACCTTGTGTACGGCGACGCCGAGTTCGCTTCCATGCCAACGCTGGTACCCGAACTTGCGAACACCTGCATCGTTGTGAACGGCGTTGCAAAGACATATGCAATGACCGGATGGCGTGTTGGCTGGCTCATCGGACCTGCGGACATCGTCAAGGGTGCAACCAACTTGCAGTCACACGCAACATCAAACGTTGCCAACGTTTCGCAGATTGCTGCTCTTGCTGCAGTCACCGGCGATCTGTCGGCCGTTGATGAAATGAAGGTTGCCTTTGATCGACGTCGCAAGCTCATCACCGGAATGCTTGACGCAATCCCTGGCGTTAACTGCCCACTGCCCGAAGGCGCTTTCTACGTCTACCCATCAGTGAAAGAAATCATTGGTCGCACGTTGCGCGGACAAAAGATTGCGTCGTCAGCACAACTGGCTGGATTAATTCTTGATGAGGTTGAAGTCGCTGTAGTTCCCGGTGAAGCTTTTGGTACTCCGGGTTATATGCGTTTGTCATACGCAACGAGTGACAACGACATCACTGAAGGCGTCGGACGAATCGCAGCATTGTTAAGCGAACTCAGCTAAATAGATCAATTAAATAGCGCAGCCAATACAACGCACTTCGGGATGTAACTCAATTCCGAAGTGCGTTTGTACTTGACTGCGAACATCGCGCGCAAGCTCAAGAATGTCTTCGGCTGTTGCTGTTCCGCGGTTCGTTAACGCCAAGGTGTGCTTAGTTGAAATTCGGGCCCGATCATTTAACCCGTAGCCACGCGTAATTCCTGATTGTTCAATCAGCCAGGCAGCGCTGATTTTTACACCTTGTTCGCTGGGGTAGCGCGGACAATCAGTAGGTAGAGCGTCCGCCTGTGCTGCATCAACTATTGGATTGGTGAAGAAGGAACCTGCACTCCAAGAGTCATGATCTTCACGCACTAAGACCATGGCTTTGCTCAGACGCAAGTGCAGCACGGCATCTCGAATCTCAGATGACGCAGCGCTATCACCCACCTCAAGGCCAAGAGCATCGGCGAGCTGCGCGTAGGCAATCTGGCTTTCTGCTGCACGAGTGAGCATGAACGAGACTGCAAGTATGACGAAACGATTGGGATCTTTTTTGAAGATGCTGCCGCGATAAGTGAATTCACAATCATCAGCTGTAAGGTCACGCACCTCTTGCAGTTGGCGATCCCACACACGCACTGAACTGATCAGATTCGATACTTCAGTTCCATACGCGCCCACGTTTTGAATAGGTGTGGCACCCACAGTTCCGGGGATTCCCGACAAGGCTTCAAGCCCGTTGAAGCCAGACGATAAACAAGTAACGACAAAGGCATCCCATGGTTCGCCACAAGCAGCGGTAACGACGAAATAGTCAGCGAGTTCTTCGACTGCCACCTGATGCACATCTGCGTGGACGACTAAGCCGGAGAAGCCTTCATCGGAAACAAGAAGATTGGAGCCGCCTCCAAGAATGAGTACTTCAATACCCGCCTGATCGGCTTGGCGAATAGCCGTAATGAGTTCAGCTTCATTAGCGGCGCTGATGAAATTGGCAGCCTCTCCACCGACATGCAAGGTGGTGTAGTCAGCGAAGCGCATGGATGCAGCCTAGAGAGTTCAGGTGAGTTGAACGATTGCTTGGGCGCGACCCAGCACTGTTTGGTCTTCAAATTTGGCTGTGATCATGATCTTGGCGCGGTTACCGTCAAGCAATTCGGTGACCTTGGCACTGACTTCAAGGATGACGCCAGCATCGTCGTTAGGTACGACTACTGGGCGAGTGAAGCGAACTCCATACTCAATAACAGCGCCCGGATCGCCGACCCAGTCGGTCACGACCCGAACTGCTGTGGCCATCGTGAGCATGCCGTGGGCAATGACGTTTGGCAGCCCAACCTCTGTAGCAATTCGTTCGTTCCAATGAATCGTGTTGAAATCCCCAGATGCCCCTGCATACTTCACCAAGGTGAGGCGGTCAATCGGGTAGATAGCTGATGGAAGTTCTGTGCCGACAGCAACGTCAGCGAACTTGATCGTGGCGGTCATTCGTCGCCGCCTCGAGAAACCAACATTGATGTGGCCGTTGCTACCAATTCACCGGCAACCGTGGTGATGGTGCCTTTCGTGGTGATCATGTCGTTGCCAGCCATGGACCGAATGTTCTCGATGACTGTCGTGACCACGAGCTCATCGCCGGCGCAAATCGGTCGGGTGTAGGAAAAAGTCTGCTCACCATGAACTACCCGAGCAAAGTCCAGACCAAGTTCAGGATCGAATAACGCTGCATTTGCCGCTTCGAGAGAGACGACGATGGCAAACGTTGGTGGGGCGATCACGTCTGAGTAGCCCATGCTCTGGGCTACGTCAGGATCGTGATAAGCCGGATTGGTATCACCAATGGCGCGCGCGAATTCGCGGATCTTCTCCCGACCCACAACGTACGAAGGTCCAGCAGGGTAAGTCCGCCCGATGAACTCAGGATTCAGCGCCATGAAGCAAAACCGACTAGCGGGTTTCCTTGTGCACGGTGTGCTTATTGCAGTTCATGCAATGCTTCTTCATTTCCAAGCGGTCAGGATCGTTGCGACGATTCTTCTTGGTGATGTAGTTGCGGTGCTTGCAGTCTTCGCACGCCAAGGTGATCTTGGGACGGACGTCAGTTGCCTTGGCCATGATCTGTCTCTTTCTAACGGTATTGCGTAGTCGAACCTGAATCGTACGGCTGGTTTTGCATAGAGCTCACCAGTAGCGAGGGCCGGATTTGAACCGGCGACACAGCGATTATGAGCCGCTTGCTCTACCAACTGAGCTACCCCGCTTGAGGCGGCAACAACTGTGAAGTCACTGCTACCTTTCGAGCCCCCATACGGAATTGAACCGTAGACCTTCTCCTTACCATGGAGACGCTCTACCGACTGAGCTATGGGGGCCTTAAAGCCCCGTAAGAGTACACGCCAGACCCTGCCAGCAGAAATCGCGTGTCCCTCGCGCTGAATATGGCTCAATTACCGCAAAGGCACCACACTGATCCCATGAACTGGACAAGCGCGGATATGCCCAACTTACAAGGTCGGCGAGCCATCGTGACTGGCGCCAACTCAGGTTTGGGCTTTTGTGCCGCACAGGCACTGGCAAAGGCAGGCGTGCATGTCACCTTGGCTGTTCGAGACCTTGCCAAGGGTGCAACTGCGGCTGCGGCCATCACCGGAGCGGGCGGGCAGTTCGTGAGCGTGCGACATCTGGACGTGGCTGACCTAGCCAGCGTGCGAACATTCGCGCAATCGTGGAGCCAAGACAACGTTGAAGGACTTGATCTGCTCATCAATAACGCAGGGGTGATGGCCATCCCCCAGCGAGTTTCCGCCGATGGCTTTGAACTTCAATTCGCGACCAACCACCTCGGGCATTTCGCCCTCACGGGCTTGCTCATGCCAGCACTTCTTGCCAAGCCCCAGTCCCGGGTGGTCAATGTGGCTTCTAACGCCCACCGAATGGTTAAGGGAATGAATTTTGAGGATCTGATGGCCACAAAGAAATATCGTGCCTGGAATCAATACGGGCAATCCAAACTTGCTAACCTGCTTTTCACCAGCGAATTACAGCGTCGCCTTGATCTAGTAGGTAGTTCAATGAAAGCAATGGTGGCCCACCCTGGTTATTCAGCCACCAACCTGACTTCGGGTAGTGCGCGACTTCGCAATAAAACCATGCAGGCCAAGGTGTCTGACACCGTGAGCTCCTTGTTTGGTCAAGATGCAGAACTTGGAGCTCTACCAATTTTATTTGCGGCAACGGCACCGAATTTGGCTGGCGATAGTTACATCGGCCCTGATGGTTGGAAAGAGTGGAAGGGATCTCCAAAACTCGTAGACCGCACGAACGCAGCAAAAGATCTTGATGCTGCTCGACAGCTTTGGGATATCAGCGAAGCACTCACTGGTGTGCACTTCCCTTTAGACGCATAGGGTCTCTTCATGAATCCTGGGCGTATTGCATTAGTCGGCAGTGGCGAATACCTGCCAGTCATGCACGACATTGAAGCCGAACTTCTTGTAGGTCGTCCAGCCAAATATGTTCAAATTGCAACGGCGGCCGCACCCGAAGGCGACACCTCACTTGCCCACTGGCACGACCTTGGCGCCCAAGCGGCTGCTCGTCTGGGGGCTGAACAGGTAATCATTGACGTTCGAGATCGCGATGACGCGAATAACCCCAAGTGGGTTGAGCTCATTGCCGGTGCCGGACTCATCTACCTATCCGGCGGCAACCCCTCCTACTTAGCTGAAACGTTGCGAGACACCAAGGTCTGGGCCGCCATTCTTCACGAGTGGAATCTCGGTGCTTCCCTTGCCGGCTGCAGCGCTGGGGCCATGGCTATGTGCGGCTACGTTCCTGACTTTCGCCATCCGCGCAGGGGCGGAGTAAACGGCCTAGGCCTGCTTCCCAATATCCGAGTGCTTCCGCACTTTGATCGCCTTTCGCATTGGATGCCCGACTTCACCCTGAAGCCTTTGGTGAGTAAAGATGCTGAAACCATCGGTGTCGATGAGGACACTGCCCTGATTGGGGAAAGTAACGGAACCAGTGTTTGGGAATTTCGGTCAGTTGGACGCCTAGATTCTTGGCGGATTGAAAGTTCGGGAAAACATCGCGTTGAAGGCACCATCTCGATCACGGTGTTAGAACCGACCTAGCTGAATGAGTTTATAACTGAACTTTCTACTCGAGATCTTTTCGAACTTCGCGTTCACGCTGCGCATGTTCGTTGGTATCTGCGTTGTAATTCCACAACGCTGGAGTGAGAACTGCCGCTATCCCCACGCCGAGCACGCACAGCAATCCACCGCTAGCAAATGAGAACCGCAACGAAGTCAGCGAAGCAACCGTTGAACTTCGGACCTGTCCAAGCAGCGGACCCACTGAATAACTCAGCATCTCAATGCCCGCCATGCGGCCCCGCACTTCATCGGGGATCGTCTGGTTCCACACCAACCCACGGAAAATGCCGCTGACAATGTCTGCAGCACCCGCAAACATCAAGAACACTAAAACCCACCAGATGTTGGGCGCGACTCCCACAAGGGCGATACAGCCACCCCAGAGAGCAGCTGCAATCACAACAAACCGACCATGCCTCTTCATCTTGGAGGTCCAACCGCTAGTGAGCGTCACAACTAACGCGCCGACTGCAGTTGCCGCATACAGCAATCCCAAGGCCCAAGGGGCATCAAACTCTTGCGCCAAGAACGGATACAGGGCGATTGGAAAGGCGAAGATCATGGCGATGAGATCGACAATGTAAGTGCCCAAAAGATCCTTGCGACTCAACGCATATTTCATACCTTCAAGAATGTGCGACACCCCTGCACGCTCTGTGGTTTCTCGAATCGGTTCAAGGCTACGTAACCTAAACAAGAAGAATGCTGAAACTACATAGGAAACTAGGTCCACTCCATAGGCAAGACCAACGCCGCCGAACGCGATAATCAATCCGCCTACCGCAGGTCCAACGATCGAACCTACGTTGTAACGCACCATTCTCAGAGCGCCTGCCGCGGCGAGCTCATCGTGTTTCACGACTCTTGGCATGATCGCATTCAGCGAAGGACTCTGAAGCCCACTTTCAGCCGCCAACAGGAACGCAATGACATAGATCAACCACAGTTGAGGCGAAGGGATCATCGCATTGAGAAACAGAATCCCTATCAGCACTATCGCTGCGACTTCGGTAAACAAGACGATACGACGACGATCCAAGGTGTCAGCTAAGGCACCGCCGTATAAACCAAAGAGCACCAAAGGAACTAACTCAACCAAGCCAACGGCTCCCACCGCGAGGAATGATCCGGTGAGGTGTGCGACCTGAAAAGGGATCGCCACGTAGGTGATCATCGAACCCAGGTACGTGATCATTCCGCTAGTAAATAAATTGCGGAAATCCTTCGAAGTGCGCAGTGGGGTGATGTCGATACTCCACTTGGCCATGAGGGCAGTCTGTCAAAAGAACTGCTTAAACAAGCAAAAGGCCCCGATTCAAAAGAATCGGGGCCTTACGCGTGGCAGCTGGAGGATTCGAACCTTCGAAGGCGTAAGCCGGCGGATTTACAGTCCGCTCCCATTGGCCGCTCGGGCAAGCTGCCTAACTTTGCTCCCCTTACGGGTAGCGCAGGAAACAATACACGAGCACAGGTTTGACCCGCACTTGGCAGGAGTCCTTGCCGGTTTCGGCACAATAGGGCCATTAAGGAGGATTCATGGCTGACAGCAGTTTCGACATCGTGTCCAAGGTAGATCGGCAGGAAGCCGATAACGCCCTGAACCAAACCGCCAAGGAATTGGCACAGCGTTTCGACTTCAAGAACACCGACACCACGATCGAGTGGAAAGGTGAACTCGGAGTGGAAATCACATCTGGCACTGAAGAGCGGGCCAAAGCTGCTCTTGACGTTTTTAAAGAAAAGATCATCAAGCGCGGTATGAGCTTGAAAAGTTTTGAAGCCCAAGATCCGCGCTCTTCCGGTAAGGATTACAAAATCAGCGGTGAGTTCAAGGCTGGGATTAGCCCCGAGCAGGCCAAGAAGCTTGGCAAACTCATCCGCGATGAGGGCCCGAAAGGCGCCAAGGCTCAGGTGATCGGTGACGAGCTTCGCATTTCAAGTAAGAGCCGCGATGACTTGCAAGAAGTGCAGGAACTCGTGCGCACTGCGGAACTTGATTTCGCAACCCAGTTCGTGAACTACCGCTAAGAAAGAGTTACTCGCGTCCGCGAAGCACTAGATCTGCGCTATCGCTGACTAGACCTTCACGCTGATGCGCTGCTAGACCACCGAGGTCGCTCCACTGCAGCGCATCAGTTGGGCAGACGTCGACACATAGCCCGCAGAACATACACAAAGCAAAGTCGATGTTGAAAGCATCAAGTATGTGAACGGTTTTTGGCCGTCGACCTTCTGAAATTTGTTCGGTGTGACGATCAATTTCTATACATTGACTTGGACATTCACGTACGCAAATCAAACATGCCGTGCAGTCATCTTCTAGCAGACCAATTGATCGGCGAATGCTCATAATGTCACCGACTTGCGCATCGGGGTTTTATGCGCACTCTCTCGATGTAAGAGTGGGCGCGGATCCTTTAGGCCGATAAAGGTGACCCCGAACATTTCCTGAGCTTCTCGTTCATACCAAGAGGCACCTGGATAAATCCCAGTAAGTGAGTTAACTTCTTGAGTGACGTTTGTGACAACCAGCGCCGACTCACCTGATTCAATGTTGACGACTCTGGCAACGACATCCAGACTTGCACCCCGATCAATGACGGTAAGAAAATCAAACCACGTCATTGATGCAGCAGCGAGGTTTTGAAAATGCTGCAGCCACTGATCTGGATCGATACGCGCGGGTGCTCCTGTCATGGCACTGTCACAAGTTGCTTAATGCTTTCGACAATTGATTCTGGGCTTGGCGGGCAGCCGGCAATGAATCCACTGACTGGAATCAGCTCTTCCATCCCATTAAGCACCGTAGGAGCATCCCAATAAGGACCCCCCGAACTCGCACAAGCCCCAATCGCGAAGGCCAGTTTTGGCTCTGAGAGCGCCCCCCACTGGGCAACGACTAACGGAGCCAGCAGGTGAGTCACTGTGCCCGAGATCAGCATGACATCAACTCGTCGCGGCCCATGGTGCGCAGTCTCGCGCTCAAGTAATCCTGAGGTAACAGCCGAGCCCACTTCCAGTGCGCAGCAGGCAAGCTCACTTACGTGAACACGAATTTCTGGGTCGCTCGTGACGCGATAAGCGACCGAGCTTGAACCCATGAGCATTAACTGAGCGTACCTAGACCTGACTCGGCTCCCAACACGAGATGACCGCAACCATCTGATCTTCCTTGATAAGCCAGACACCTGAGAAGTAAATAGACTGCGAACCATGCCGCGATCCCAAAGAGCAGTGGGAACAGCCCTCGGGGCTGCTGCCTATCTGCTTTGGGCGCTCTTCCCTTTCTACTTTCGGGCGATCGAGGAAGTATCGCTCATTGAAATTATCGCCAATCGAATTATTTGGTCGTGCGTCTTTCTTTGCATCGTGATCACTTTTACTCGTCGTTGGTACGTGATTCGTGCGGCATTCAGTGATCCCCGAAGCCTTGGCCTGCTGGCAATCGCAGCCCTCTTCTTGGCTGCGAACTGGAGCGCATACGTCTACTCGATCGAGACGAAGAATGCCCTTGCTTCTTCATTGGGCTACTTCATCACGCCTTTGGTAGTGGTGGCTCTGGGCGTTTTCCTGCTGAAGGAAACCCTGCGACGAACACAATGGGTGGCTGTTGGGATTGCTGCCCTCGCAGTCGTGGTCATCACTGTGAGTTACGGAACTCTGCCCTGGATCGCTTTGGTCTTGGCCTTTTCGTGGTCGACATATGGCTACATCAAAAAGTATTTGGATTACCCAGCAGTTGAAAGTGTGGCCATCGAAGCCGGCGTCTTGCTTCCCATCGCAATCATCATTGTCATAGTCATGGGCTTGAACGGAACCGCCTCGCTGTTCACTGGCGGGATAGATCTCTTTGGCCTACTGATGCTCGCTGGTCCGGTAACCGCAATTCCCCTCATGCTCTTTGCCGCCTCAGCAACTCGCGTGCCGTTAACCGTGCTAGGCCTTCTTGAATACATCACTCCAATTGGGCTGTTCATCATCGGAATAGCCTTTTTTCACGAGACGATGTCGCCTGCGCGCTGGGTGGGTTTCATCTTGATCTGGATAGCGCTCGTAGTGTTTAGTGTCGATGAGTTGCGCCATCCTCATCAAGCTAAGGCAGGCGACGAGTTCTTGATACCTGAGCAGTAACTCAGCCAGTGCGAGAAACTACGTAATCACACAGTAATTCGAGTGCTTCCCGAGCAGGAATATCAGGCAAATCAACTAACGACTTGCGAGCTTCGTCGGCCCAGCGATGCGCTTCAGCTCTGGCCTGATCAAGGCCAGCATGGCTTCGCAGAAGACCAAGTGCTTCTAGGTGCTCTGCGTCATCAGGAAGGGGTTTTGAAAGTAATAATTGCAAACGAATATCCGCAGGATCAACACTCGACATTGCAATTAATCCAGCAAGAGTAGGAATGCCTTCCCGCAAATCAGTGCCAGGAGTTTTACCCGACTGCTCTGACTCTGAAGTGATATCCACGAGATCATCAGCAAGCTGGAAGGCCACACCAATACATTCACCAAACTTGGTCAGCACTTCAGTGGTCTGACTATCGGCGCCCGAAAGCATCGCACCGAATCGACCAGCAGTTGCAATAAGTGAACCCGTTTTATCTGCCAACACTTCGATGTGATGCTGCACAGGATCTGCGCCTTCAGGCGGCCCGACAGTCTCTCGAATCTGGCCGATGCACAACCGCTCAAAGGTTTGTGCCTGAATACGAACAGCATCTGGGCCTAGGTCGGCCAAAATATCTGATGCGCGTGCGAATAAAAAGTCACCAGTCAAAATTGCGATCGAGTTATCCCAGCGCGCATTAGCCGAAGCCGCACCTCGCCGCATCTTGGCTTCGTCCATCACATCGTCGTGAAACAGCGTTGCCACGTGCGTCAATTCAACAACTACTGCGGCGTCGATCACGGCTTTTCGAGTTGGGTCCCCGAATTGGGCGGCGAGCAAAGTCAGGAGCGGGCGAAAGCGCTTGCCCCCTGCATCAACAAGGTGAGCAGAGGTTTCCGAGACAAACGGATAGTCACTTTGAATCGCTTGATGCAGGGCAACTTCGACCTGCGCCATGGCAGCAGACAGTGAGGCCTCGAGTTCAGGATCGCTCGAAAGCGAACCGAGTGGCTGGGGACTCATAGGTACACGGTACTAGCGTACGAATACGCCGGCGTTGAGGATCAGGTCTAGGAGCGGCTGGGGGAAAACTCCCAGCAACACGGTGACCGTTGCTCCTGCAGCAAGGGCAATCGTGGTGAACACGGATGGGATTTCAACCGTGGCCGTTGCTTCCGTTGGTTCTGAGAAGAACATAAGCACGATTACGCGCATATAGAAGAAGGCTGCGATGAGCGAAGCCACGACTGCGATGATGACCAGCCAGTTATCCCCCGCACCCATAGCTGCCGCGAAGACACTGAACTTGCCGATGAAACCGCTCGTGAGCGGGATACCGGCTAGCGCCAACATGAAGACCGCGAATATGGATGCAATGAATGGTGATGTGCGCCCAAGCCCCGCCCATTTGGACAGGTGGGTGGCTTCACCATTGTTATCGCGCACCATCGAGATGATTGCAAAGACGCCAATCGTGGTGAATGAATACGCGATCACGTAGAAGATTGAACCGGCTAGCCCTGCAGGACTCGCAGCAATAACTCCAACCAAAATGAAGCCAGCCTGAGCTATCGAAGAATAAGCAATCATTCGCTTGATGTCGGTTTGAGTGAGCGCCAGAATCGCGCCGACCAACATCGTCAATGCCGCTATCACCCAGAGCATCGGTGCCCAGTCCCAGCGCATGCCGCCCAGAGCTACGTAGAGCAGACGAAGGAGCGCGCCAAAAGCTGCGACCTTAACTGCTGCTGCCATAAAGCCAGTGACAGGAGTAGGTGCACCTTGGTACACGTCTGGGACCCACTGATGGAAGGGAACTGCGCCAATCTTGAAGAGCAGTCCCGCAACTACTAAGCCGATAGCAACCAAGACAAGCCCGGTTTCACCAGTCTTTGAACTCAATGCAGTTGCGATTTCGGGGAAGGAGATCGACCCACTGAAACCGTAAAGGAGCGCTGCACCGTAAAGGAAGAACGCGGATGAGAAGGCGCCGAGTACGAAGTACTTCAGTGCGGCTTCCTGCGATAACAAGCGTCGACGACGAGCCATGCCTGCCAGCAAGTACAGCGGCAAAGACATCACTTCAAGGGCAACGAACATCATCAACAGGTCGTTAGCAACAGGGAACAACATCATGCCGCCAACAGCGAACAAGAAGAAGGCCCAGATTTCAGTCTGGAAGTATCCACGAGCAGTGAACTGACGCTCATCTTCTGATCCAGGAAGAGAGGAAGC